>JAIRJU010000145.1 GCA_031260485.1 Pseudomonadales bacterium
TTGCCGTTGGCTTAACATTGCACCCGACCCGGACGGCTTCGCCGCCATTTAGCCGAAGTATCAAACTCTCAAATCACAGGACAAACCGCATGAAAATCTCCATTCAGGAAAAAATCTTCTTCCCCGGTCTTTTCGCACTGTCCCTGCTTGCTGGTTGTGGTGCCAAACAAGAAGAATCCCAACCCTCGGTTGCCATCGCCAACCCTGCATCGGCGTACTGCGTAAAGAAAGGCGGAAAAATCGAAATCGTCAAAGAAGACGCCGGTGAAAGAGGCATGTGCCGTTTGCCCGATGGCACGGTGGTGGATGAGTGGGAGCTTTTTCGGAGCGAGAATCCTCAATAGTCAGGCTCCGGCTATCGCCAAGCGGATCAAGGCGTGACTCACTCAAACTAGTGATGTGTTAGCATCGCAGTGATCACTTTCGACCTGGCTCGTGTCCGCAGGGAGCACACAACGCGGCTTGGTTTTTCAACCCAAGAGGAAACCACAGTGCCCCCTGCATCCTGCGCAGCAATGCCCACTCTCACCCCGCAATACAAGAGCGGGTTTTCAAATAGCTCAAAGTCATCCTTTCGCCGTCTAGCCTTCATCGCCCCGCTGATGCTGGCCTTGGCCGCCTGCGGCGGCGGCAATGACGCACCGACCGTCAATAACCCGCCGCCTGCCGACAATGGCGGTGGCGGCGGAGCCACCACCTTCGCCATCGGTGTCACCATCAATGGCCTGCCCGCCAGCAACAGCATCGTGCTGCAAAACAACGGTGGCGACGACTTGACTGCCAACGCCAATGGCAACTTTTTCTTCAAGACCACATTGGCCACTGCCACCAAATACACGGTGACGATAAAGACCCCGCCTGCAGGAGCCTTGTGCAGCCTGAGCAATGCCAGCGGCACCACCGCAGGCGCCAACGTCACCAACATCTCGGTGGATTGTGTTTCAACGGCAGTGCTTGGCACGACGACCGGCACCACGGCGTTTTCGGTGCTTTCAGTCGGAACCGCGCGCCTGGCGATGGTTCCGCGCAACAGCTTCAGCGCCCCTGGGGTGCAACCGCTGGTGGTGGATGGCGTTTCCCAACTCATCGGAACTTACGTCAAAACCACCATTCCGGTTGTGGCGTGCAGCACCGATTCGGTCAACCAGAAAGCCGTTTGCTACAACTACAGCAGCACCAAGGTGGCCATTCTCGATCTGGCCAAATTCGCCACCACGCTCAACGTGGCGGATATCGATGTGAAGGAATTCGATACCGGCGCGCCAGCGAACTACACAGGCTTCAGCGGCGTCAGTTGCATACTGTGCGGCGCGATGGCGCTTTCGCAGCAGGAATCCTTTGTGGTATCGGCCTACGACGGCTACCGGGTTTATAGCTATCCCGCAGCGACGACAGCGGCGGGCACCACGCTGACTGCGGCCAAGATTTACGCCATGCCCATTTCCGAGAATTTTGCATTCTCCACAACCTATCAATGGTTGATTTCTCCCGATTACAACAGAGCCAGCGGCGAAACCTTCCGGAAACTTCGCATCATCGATCTGGTGGCGAAAACGGTGTACACCTGGACCACGCCGACCGATCAGTGCCAGTCTGCCGACGGCCAAGCGTGCAGCAACTTCCGCAGCGTAACTGACGCCGCCGCCTTTGCCGACGACACCGGTCTGCTGACCTTGGTGAATGAAGACGGCGATGCGCAACTGACCGTGGACATGAGCCAGGCCAAATTCGATGCAGCGACCGGCACTTTCACTGCGCCTTACGCCTACGCTGACTATTCAGTGATCCGTCAGATCGGCTATGCAGAAATGACAGGTTTGCTGGCTTCCTCCATCGGCCATTGGTCGTTCACGCTGGCCGAGTTCGATACCTGGATGGGCGTTCAACCCATGCCCGCAAGCGGCGGCTCCGGCGGCACGTTCACGCTGCCTGCGCCCAATCCGGCGTATCTGGATCTGAGGAGTCTCGACAACAAGCCTTGCACCGGCTCGCTGCTGTATGGCTCCGATCCGCATGCCCAGGGCTATACCGTGACGGCAGGCGGAACACCGCTGGGCCTGTTTGTCTCTGGCAACAGCGCTTGTGTGGCCGTGATTGACCTGGAGAAGGTGTACAACACCCCGCGCATGGCCGCACCCAATACGAACAGGGTCGATATCACCAAGCTGCCTGCCGGCGCAGTGACGTTCTACGCCGTGCCCTGATGCAAGTAAGCGGCCCGGCTCCGATTGCGGGGCTGGGCCGGTTTGCATCATGATAGCCGCTGGCGTAAATTGTACAAGTCACTTGTACATCTTAAGAGAGATGCCAGATGCCCCCCGTATTGACAATCTCGAATGCGCGGCAAAAGTTTTTTGATTTATTTGAGGCCGTTACCGCACGGCATGGGCGCAAGGTAATTATTACCAGTCGCGGCGCGACCAATCACGCCGCGCTGATCGGGGAGTCCTACCTCAACGAGCTTGAATCGGCCGCCAAACGTCTGCGTGATATAGAAGCCGGTCACGATATGCCGGCGGACAGCTTCAAGCTGGTCGGCAGTGGCCGGGTTTCTGCCACAGCGGAAGATCCTGTAGCCCAGATCCGACTCGAAGCGGCTGCGGCTGCGGAAAAGAAACTGGCCTCGTTGGCAAATTCATGAGCGATCCGAACGCGCCTTTAGCGGTCACGGATACCCATGCGCTTATTTGGGCCATCGGCGATCAACGCAAACGCCTGGGCAAACGCGCCAAACGATTCTTCGATCGCGCCGATGACGGCGCCTGCGCCATCTATATCCCCACATTTGCACTGGTGGAGCTTGGCGAAGCCTGTCGCAAGGAGCGCGTCACGCTGAATCTGCCTTTTGAGAAATGGATACGTCTTGCCTTTGCCAGCGGTAAATATCACGAAGCCCCGCTGACAGCGGAGATCGTTTGTATTGCCCAGGGACTTTACGGAATTCCAGAACGCGGCGACCGGTTGATTGCCGCCACGGCGATTGCCATGGATTTGCCTCTGATTACGCGCGATCCGGAGATCGCTCAGACCGCTGGCGTCGAGTGCATCTGGGCTTGAGTAAAGATCAGCCGTTCTTCGTTTTTGCCGACAAATTCGCATTTCTCACAGCTTACAGTGGAGTTATACTCAGAGAAAACATCATCCTGAAAGGAGCGCATCATGCACACCACAAGCCTCCGCAAAGTTGGCGGATCAGTCATGCTGGTAGTACCGCCAGCCTTCCTTGAGCAGCTTCACCTTCAAGCTGGAACCACAGTTGGCTTGGCTATCGACAATGATCGTCTGGTCATTGAGCCAGCGCCGCGCCTTCGCTACACCTTGGACGAGTTGCTGTCGCAAGCAGAAGCATCAGGGGCGTATCCGTTGTCGCCCAGTGAGCGTGAGTGGATAGATGCTCCTGCTGTGGGTCGCGAGTTGATCTGATGAATCGCGGCGACATCTACATGGTTGATCTCGAGCCAACCGCCGGGCATGAGCAGCGCGGACACCGCCCTGTCGTTATCGCTTCCACGGCGCGCTTCAACCAGCTTACGCTGTGCCCTGTCATCCTGCCGATTACCAATGGCGGTGGATTTGCCCGCCGTGTTGGATTCACTGTGGAGTTGATCGGCACGAAAACAACGGGGGTCGTGCGCTGCGATCAGCCGCGCACTCTTGATTTGATTGCTCGTAACGGCCGGATGGTGGAAAGTCTCCCGCCATCCATTTTGGCCGAGGTATTGGCAAAAACCAGCGCGATCTTTCAGTGAAATGAATTGGGTGCAAAGACTATTCGCGCAGAAGTGCTCACGCTGCGGCAAGAGGCGGCTACGAATGGCCCGCTATCCGTGCGACTGTTCTGATAAATGGCCGTCGCGCTCCCGACAGGCCGTATCCCGCTTAGTGCCAAAACGGCGGCCGTGCTAGCATTACAGCCTGTATTACAAGAGCGTCCGCGCATGACTATCTCCATCCGCCTACCCTCCGCAGACGAAGCGTTGCTGGAACGCTCGGCCCATGCGCTGCGCGTGAGCAAATCCGAGTTCATTCGCCGCAGCATCGCCGCCTACGCTGAAAAGATGCTGCCCAGCGAGCAGAC
>JAIRJU010000161.1 GCA_031260485.1 Pseudomonadales bacterium
GATACTGACCACCTTCAAGAAGCCCTCCCAATGAGCGAGATCTGGACTCCACAACGTGCAGCCAACCGGCTTGTAAGAGTACCGCGCTTTTTGGATGTCCGGTTTTCAAGAGAAAGAAGACGAGTAACCACGGTGGAGCAAACGAGCAATAACCTTTCTGCAAAGGACAATTTTCAGTGACTAATCCAACCAACGCTTACACCGTTCCCTCGGTATCCATCACCACAGCGCGCACGGGCGCATCAGCCCATGCCAACGCGCTGGGGATGCGCCCCATGCAGGAGCGGGCCAATGAAGAATTCGTCACTCTTCTGTTGGCGCAGGCTAAAAGCACTGCCCCGCGCGCAGATATTCACACATACATTCAGTTTCGATGCACTGAATTTGAAGCCAAACACATTCGGCGCACGTTATTTTTGTTTGCACACGCAGCGGGCTTTATAGTGGCCACCTTAGTTGTCGCTTTCTCATGGAAAAATATGGATTTCGATGTGGTGCCATGGCATGAATGGGTGTTAGTTACGTTGTACGCAGCACTCTTCGCCCTGCTTTTGTTTCAGGCTTTTTTTACTTATAAATTCAGGCGACTGGAAGCAGCATGGCAAGCAAAGGTTTGCAGTATCCTTTATGAAAGAGCTTTCCGTCATGTGGAGAGTGATTCGTAATGACCAACCTATACGGCCCCGACGCCATATCTACCATTGGTCGCCGCTTCAAGAACGACACCGAGCGACTGGAAAATTTGTTTGATCTCTATGTCAAAATGGCGACAGCAGGGACGACATGACCGACGCACATACATCCGAAAAGCGCCAGCCAGATGCACGCCTGATCGCTTTGATCGAAGATTTGCGCGCTCTGCCAGCCGAAATCTCATGGGTGGAGTTCAAGCACAACAACGCCGATCCCAAAATGATTGGCAAGCTGATCGCAGCGCTTGCCAACGCAGCCAGGCTCGCCGACCAGCATTTCGCCTATGTGCTTTGGGGTATCAGGGACAGCGATCATGCCGTGGTCGGCACGGATTTCGAGCCAGCGGTGCAGAAGGAAAGCGGCCAGCCGCTTGAGCTTTGGCTGGTGCAACGTCTGCAACCAGCCGTGGCCTTTGTCTTCCGCTCTATCGAGCACGAGGGCCATCGGCTTGTACTGCTGGAAATTCCTGCCGCCGCGCCCACTCCGGTTGAATTTGATCGCTTGTCCTACATCCGCATCGGCAGCGCGACGCCGCTGCTTTCCGAACATCCCGAGCGATTGCGTGCCTTGTGGGCAAAGCTGCAACCCTATGCTTGGGAAACCGGCATCGCCGCTCAGTTTCAGACCAGCGACGAGGTGTTGGCCAAGCTGGACTATGCCAGCTATTTCGATCTGACCGGCCAGCCCTTGCCCGATAACCGCAATGGCATTTTCGACAAACTCACCGCCGACCGCCTGATTCAGCCCGATGTCGGCGCACACTGGAACATCGCCAATCTTGGGGCGATCCTGTTCGCCAAACAGTTGAGCGAGTTCTCCGCCATCGCCCGTAAGGCGGTTCGCTTTGTCGCCTATGACGGCATCAATCGTGCCGCGACCGTCACCCACCGGCACGATGGCAACCGGGGTTACGCCACCGGCTTCCAAGAGTTGATCGGCTATATTGATGGACTGTTGCCGCAAAACGAGCATATCGGCAAAGCCTTCCGCGAAAATCATCCACTGTTTCCCGCCATCGCCATCCGCGAACTGATCGCCAATGCCCTGATCCATCAAGACATGACCATCACGGGAACCGGCCCATTGATCGAGTTTTTCAAGGATCGGCTGGAAATCACCAATCCGGGTCAACCCTTGGTCGCGCCCGAGCGATTTCTGGATTCGCCACCCCGCTCACGCAACGAGGCGCTGGCCTCGCTCATGCGCCGGATGCGGCTTTGTGAGGAACAGGGCACAGGCATCGACAAAGTGCTGACCGCCGTCGAATTGCACCAGTTGCCGCCGCCGGATTTCCGCGAGGAAGGTCAGGCCGTGCGTGTCATCTTGTTCGCGCCGCGCCGTTTTGCCGACATGACGCAGGATGAGCGCGTGCGCGCCTGCTACCAGCACGCCGCGCTCAAGTTCGTCAGCGGGCAATGGATGAAAAACGCCTCGTTGCGCGAACGCCTCGGCATTTCCGAGCAAAATGCCGCGCAGGCATCGACGGTCATCAAGCACGCGCTGGATGCGAATCTGATCCGGTCAGCCGATAGCAATCATCCACGGGCGGGCTATGTCCCGTTCTGGGCGTGATATCCAAACTTTTGATCGGGTTTTGATTCTGTGCGGGATGCGCAGAGGTCTGGGTGCGCCGATGTGCACAAAATCAATGAGTTATGAAGGGGGCGATCCGTCTGAAGTTCTTGATTGGGTTTTGATCGGGAAGGGCTGGCAATGACGTAGTTCTCCAGTCCTTCAGTTTTTAACTGTTCAAGATAGCGAAACAACCGCGCCATTTCCTCATCGGTAATCAGGCGGGTCGCTGCCCTTGCGAACCTTGGCAGCCACTCCTGGGTCAGCGAGTGGGCCTGTTCGACGGTCAGTTCTCCGAACAAACCCAAAGAAAGCCGGCATTCGCCGGCTTTTTCATCGATCAAGAACGATAAGTTCAGATATTGCTGAAACCATATAAACGATGAGCATTGTCCACCAGCAGTTTCTGTTGCAAGGCGGGCGTTGCGGCCATCAGTGGAATCAGGTCCACGAGGTCGCCATCGTTGGGCATACTGGATTCTTTGACATTCGGATGCGGCCAGTCGGTGCCCCACAGCACGCGGTCGGGCGCGATGTCGATGATGGCTTTGGCGAAGGGCATGGCGTCGGTGAAAGGCGGGCCCTGGGATGAGATACGCTCGGCGCCGCAAACCTTGATCCAGCAGTTATCGCGGCGCGCGAACTCCAGCAGAATCTTGAACGGCTCTTGATCGAGGCCGTCTTTGGTCGGCACGCGGCCCATGTGGTCGATGATGTAGGGGATGGGCAGGTTGTCGAGCAGTTCCTGATGTTTGACGAGGTCGATGGCGTCGAAATGCAGCACCACGTGCCAGTTGAAGTGTTTGATGCGGTTGATGATGAGGTGGAATTCCTCCATGTCGGGCACGCCGCCGAGGTGTTTCACAAAGTTGAAGCGGCAGCCGCGAATGCCGCGCTGGTCGAGGTTTTCAATGGCTTTTTCATCGAAGCTGCGGTCGATGTTGGCCACGCCGCGGTAGCAGCCGCCGCTTTGGGCGATGGCGTCGAGGATTGGATCGTTGTTGACGCCATGGCAACTGGCATTGACCAGCACGGCGCGGCTCAGGCCCAAAATGCTTTGCAGGCGCTTGAATTTATCGAGGCCGGCGTCGGGTGGCGTGTAGCTGCGGTCGGCGGCGTAGGGGTATTTGTCGGCGGGCCCGAAGATGTGGCAGTGCGCGTCGGTGGCGTTCTTGGGCAGTTTGAATTTGGGCGTTTTGGTGTTGGGATCGGGTGGATTGCAGGGTTTGGTCATGGTCGCTTACTGAGGTTTCAAGGGATGAAAGGACGGGTGAAAAACAGCCGCTAATTTAACACAGGCGCGCGCGGGGCAGACACTGCTTGTGAGAGGGCGCTTGTGAGAGGGTGCTTGTGAGGGAGGCAGCTATTCCAGTAGTCTGCCAACCTTTTGCGCGCTTGGCCCCGATCAGCGCCGAACAAGCGACGAGTGAGCGACGAATAGCGCCATGTATCTGACCATCAAAACCTTGCACATGACGTGTGCGCTGCTCAGCTTCACCGGCTTCTTGTTCCGTGCCTATTTGATGGTGATCGAATCACGCTGGTTGAATTACAAGTGGGTGCTGTGGGTGCCGCCGGTGATCGATACGGTGTTTCTGCTCAGCGGGGCGACCATGGCGATGATGGTCAATTTCGGGTTCTTCACCCAGTTTTGGCTGAGCACCAAGGTGGCGCTCTTGATGTTCTACTTCTTGTTCGCCGGGATTGCGCTGAACCGGGGCAAGACCAAGACCATCCGCGTCATCGGGTTTTTTCTGGCGGTTTCCACCTTCGTTTACATCGTGGGGATCGCGGTGCACAAGACGCCGCTGAGCTGGTTTGCGCTGACTTGATTCAAAGCACTTGAACCAGGCAACGCCAGGTGTGCACCCAGGCAGCGGGTGCGTCACTGTTTGTCGTAAACGCGCTTGAGGGTGATGGCTTCGCGGAAGGCTCTGGGCAGAATGTAAAGTTCTACGTGCAGTTGCTTGCCGCCGTTGCTCAGGCGATAGCTTTCTTCCGCATAACCGCCATCGCGTGGGTGCGCTTCCACCTTGAAGACCTCGCCTTCCCAATGCCCGAGCGAGAAATCCGCCGCGGTGTCGAGCGCATTGAGGCTCACTGAGTGGCTGCGGTTGTCGGTGTAGACGAGGCGGCTGAAGGCGTCGGCGTAGGTGAAGTCGTAAGCGTCGGCGTCGGCGTCGAGGCTGATGCGGAGCGTCGAGTCGTAAGACATGCGATCGTAGAGTTCTTGTTCAGCGGGGCCGCCGCGGTAGCGGTCTTTGCGGCGATCGAACCAACTGCTCTGGATTTTTTCGCCCGCGGCGCGCAGGGCGGCTTCCACACGCTTGTCGGTGTTGTCGCTGAGTGCTGCGTTGATGCTCCAAACGCCGGTGATGTCGGGCGTTTGCGCGAACGCGCAGCTGCTCAGGCCAAACAGCAATACAAGGGTCAAGCACGGTATGAGGCGGTGACGTGTCGGCATGGGCAGAAGTTTAGCGGCAACGGGCGCTGAGTCCAACCGCTGGCACCATCCAGCACGCGGAGCCTTGACGTATACTCGCGTTTTTGACGCAAATCTGGGGACTTATGAGCGAGCTTGATGCTGCGCTTGAGGATTTCATCGCGCATGAGGGCTTGCCCGCGTCATATCGTGACACCGTGCGGCAATGGTTTCTGCCGCTGGCGGAACAGGTGCTGCGCCAGGTGGCGCAGCGCCGGCGCACGCTGATTGTTGGGGTGTCGGGTTGCCAGGGCAGCGGCAAATCGACGCTGGCGGGGGTATTGGTGTTGCTGCTCAAGCACTTGCTGGGCCTGCGCTGCATCGCGCTTTCGCTGGACGATTTTTACCTGACACACGCCCAGCGCCAGAGTTTGGGCGCCACGGTGCATCCCTTACTCGCAACGCGCGGCGTGCCGGGCACGCATGATGTGGAATTGGCGCTGCGCACCTTGCGCGCCTTACGCGAGGGTGGTGAAGTGCGCATTCCGCGCTTCGATAAAGCCCTGGATGATCGCGTGCCCTCAGCGCAATGGTTGTGCGTGCTGGCGCCGCTGGATGTGGTGGTGCTCGAAGGCTGGTGCCTGGGCATTGGCCCCGAGGAGGCAGCGGCGCTGCAAACGCCGCTCAACGCGCTGGAAGCGCAAGAGGATGCGCAAGGCGTTTGGCGCCGCTATGTCAACGCGCAATTGCAAGGGCCTTACGCGGTGCTGTACGCGCTGGTGGAGTTTCTGGTGTTGCTCCAGGCGCCGGATTTCGCGCAGGTATAAGCGTGGCGGCAGCGGCAGGAAGATAAATTGGCGGCGCGGGTGAGCGGAGAGGCGGCCAAGCGGGTGATGAGCCCGGCGCAACTGCAACGCTTCATTGCGCACTACGAACGCCTCACGCGCCACGGCCTCGCTACTTTGCCGGCGCGTGCGGACGTGGTGTTTGAGTTGACAGAACAGCAGACTATCGCGGATTGTAATAAGTGTCAGGCTGCTCCATAGTCCAGACGGCTGCGCCGTCAGTTAGCTTAGGTGTCTGTCGCGTAAGTCTCGATTCATTATCCCAAGTACAGCTCAGCTACCTTCCAGGAAATTGTCATGAAAACACCTTCACTTTTGCGTTCCGGCCTTCTCGCGCTCGCGCTTTGCGCAAGCTCGGCAGTTTCATTCTCCGCCTTCGCCGCCGACAAGGAGGGTTGCAAGGATATTCCCGACATCAAGCGTTTCCAAGGATCGGAAATCTACGACTGCGCGACGAAGAATTTCGACGAATATATCCTGCTGACAGGGCCGGCTGATAGAGAGATTGGAGAAAAGCTGGAACTGGCCGGCAAAATCATTCAGAACGCCTATCGGGCGCCGCCGCAATCCACCGTGGCCGAGGTTTTTCTTAATTACAGAAATCAACTGGAGTCCAGTGGTTTTCAGATTCTTTATCAAGGAAAAAACGACCTTACGGGGGCACGGGAGCTAGGATTTAATTTTAGTGACTATATCGGCAAGCAAGGCCCCGGAGCGGGAGGGGGGTTAGGTATCGCCAACGTGCGTTATGTCGCCGCCGTCAAGGAGGAAAGTGGTGCAAAAACCTATCTCGCCGTTCTGGTTGGAGACCCTGGAGAAAAAGGCACCAACTATGTGCGCCTCGACGCCATCTACATCGGCACGCTGCAAGACAAGATGGTCACAGTCACCGCCGATGAAATGTCCCAAAGCATGAGCGCATCGGGCAAGGTCGCACTGTACGGCATTTTGTTCGACACCAACCAGTCCGCCATCAAACCCGAATCGCGCCCCGCGCTCGATGAAATCGCCAAGTTTCTCGAGGCCAATCCTAACCAGAAAATTTATGTCATCGGCCATACCGACAACGTGGGCGGCTTCGACTCGAACATGCAGTTGTCTCAGGCGCGCGCGGCGGCGGTGGTGGCCGAGTTGGGCAAAACCTATGGCATCGCGGCAAACCGGATGAAAGGCGCAGGTGCGGGCTTGATGGCGCCCGTGGCATCGAACGCGGATGAGGCCGGACGCGCGAAGAACCGGCGCGTGGAGTTGTTGCCGCAATAAATCTGCGCAGGCCAGGTTGACAGCACCATCTCAAGGCAGGGCGAGCCATGCCCTCTCCCCCGGCCCCTCTCCCGCAAGC
>JAIRJU010000254.1 GCA_031260485.1 Pseudomonadales bacterium
CCCTCCACCCGCACCGCCACGCTGCCGGTGAGCGCGGCGTTCAGGTGCCGCGCCATGCGCTGCATCCACGCCAAGGTGGGGCCTGGATGCGGCTCGGCCACGGCGCCTTGGCCCACCACGAAGGCGCTGGTGAACATTTCCGGCAAGAGCACCAGGTCGGTGCTGCCTGCGAGCGGTGTCAGCAGCGCCTCCAGCAGCGCACGATTTCGCGCGGCGTCTTGCCAGGCGAGATCGCTTTGCACGAGGGTGAGGCGCAAGGCACTCATCTTCAGCCCCACAGTGCTTCGGCATGATGCGCGATGTGATCGGCGATGAAGCTGGCGATGAAGAAATAGCTGTGGTCGTAGCCGCTGTGCAGGCGCAGCGTCAGCGGGTGCTTGGCGGCTTGGCAGGCGGCTTGCAGCAGTTCGGGTTTGAGTTGTTCCACCAGGAACTGGTCGTCCTGGCCTTGGTCCACCAGGATGTGCAGCTTTTCTTTTGCTTGTGGAATCAGTGCACAGGTGTCGTACTCCTCCCAAGTCTTCTTATCCTGGCCGATGTAGTTGCCCAGTGCCTTGTGCCCCCAGGGGCAGTTGAGCGGTGAGCAAATGGGCGAGAACGCGGACACCGCCTTGTACATGCCAGGGTTTTTCAGCGCGATGGTGAGCGCGCCGTGGCCGCCCATGGAGTGGCCCATGATCGAGCAGTTGGCGGTGTCGAGCGGCAGCGTGCTCTGCGCCAATACGTCGGGCAGTTCCTGGGTGACGTAGTCGTACATGTGATAGTGCGTGGACCACGGCGCCTCGGTGGCGTTGACATAGAAACCAGCGCCCAGGCCGAAATCGTAGGCTTTGTTGGCGTCATCGGGCACGCCTTCGCCGCGTGGGCTGGTGTCGAGGCAGACGATGGCTACGCCAGCATCGGCGGCGTATTGCTGCGCGCCGGCTTTCTGCACGAAGTTATCGTCGGTGCAGGTGAGGCCCGAGAGCCAGTAGATCACCGGCACCTTGCTGCCTGCTTTGGCGCTGGGCGGCAGATACACGGAAAAGGCCATATCGCACTTGAGCGTTTTGGAATGATGCTTAAATTTGATCTGCTTGCCGCCGAACATGGTGTTGGCGCTGACTTGTTCCAGACTCATGGTTAACTCCTTGGTCAAAAATAAAAAGGCTGCAATGAAATGCTGTGATGAAACAATATATTGCGGTGAAACAACATGCCGCGATGAAACAACATGCTGCGATGAAACAACATCTGCAATGAAATAAAAAGGGGCCAGAGCCGGGCTCTGACCCCTTGGTTTTCGCCTCAGCGGATCGGCATGATCCGGCTTCGGGCGCGTGGCTTAGTAAAGCACCACGGAACGAATGCTTTCACCGGCGTGCATCAGGTGGAAGGCATCGTTGATTTTGTCGAGCGGCATGGTGTGCGTGATCATTTCGTCGATCTTGATGCGCTTTTCCATGTACCAATCGACCACTTTGGGCACGTCGGTACGGCCACGTGCGCCGCCGAAGGCGGTGCCGCGCCAGGAACGGCCAGTTACCAATTGGAACGGACGGGTAGAAATTTCCTGACCCGCGCCCGCCACGCCGATGATGAAGCTCTGGCCCCAGCCCTTGTGCGTGCACTCGAGCGCCTGACGCATGACCTTGACGTTACCGATACATTCAAAGCTGTAATCCACACCGCCAGTCATCTGCACGATGTGATCGACTACGTTGTCGACATCTTTCGGGTTGACGAAATCGGTCATGCCGAACTGCTTGCCGAGGGCTTCGCGCTTCGGGTTCAAATCCACGCCGATGATGCGGCTGGCGCCTGCCAGTTTGGCGCCCTGGATGACGTTCAAGCCGATGCCGCCGAGGCCAAACACCGCCACGGTGGAGCCGATTTCGACTTTGGCCTGGAACACCACAGCGCCCACGCCGGTGGTGACGCCGCAGCCGATGTAGCAAACTTTGTCGAACGGCGCGTCTTCGCGGATCTTGGCCAGGGAGATTTCCGGCAATACGGTGTAGTTGGAGAAGGTGGAGCAGCCCATGTAGTGCAGCACGGGGCGGCCTTCAAACGAGAAGCGGCTGGTGCCATCTGGCATCAAACCCTTGCCCTGGGTGGCGCGTACTTTTTGGCACAGGTTGGTGCGCGGGTGCAGGCAGTAATCGCATTCGCGGCATTCAGCGGTGTAGAGCGGAATGACGTGATCGCCTTTTTTCAGCGATTTCACGCCGGGGCCTACGTCAACGACGATGCCAGCGCCTTCGTGGCCAAGGATGGCGGGGAAGGCGCCTTCGGGGTCATCACCGCTGAGGGTGAAGGCATCGGTGTGGCAAACGCCGGTGGCTTTCAGTTCGACGAGAACTTCGCCTTCCTTCGGGCCACCGACGTCGACTTCAACGATTTCGAGGGGCTTGCCAGCGGCAAAGGCAACTGCTGCGCGTGATTTCATGTGGGGATCCTTTCTTCGGGTTGGTGTCGGTTGGTATTGGTTGGTATCGATCGATTGGTGTCGATTGAGAGGTGTCGGTTGCCCGGCTTGTTAATGGCCAGCGGGCGATCGCCATGGAGACAGCAAAGCGCGGGCAAATATAACGCCTTGCGCCGGTGAAGGGTAGCCCGCGGTGGGGGCGCGGCGCGGTTTGCGCAAGCCGCGCCTGGCCTTTTGCCTGCGCCGGGCTTGGGTATAATCGCCGCCTTTATTTTGACGCCCCACTGATGAGGTAAACGCAATGCCGCAGGTGACATATGTAAGCCACGATGGTTCCGCCCGTTACGAGGCTGAGGCGGCGGTGGGAACGTCGGTGATGCAGGCCGCCGTGGACAACATGATCGACGGCATCGTTGGCGAATGCGGCGGCTCGTGCAGTTGCGCCACCTGCCATTGTTACGTGGATGACGCCTGGAGCGGCAAGCTGAACCCGCCGAGCGGCATGGAGCGCGACATGCTGGAATGCGTGCTGGAACCGCGTCCGCAGAGCCGCCTGAGCTGCCAGATCAAGCTCACCGCCGAACTGGATGGCCTGGTGGTACATCTGCCGCAATCGCAGTTCTGAAGTACGGGCAAAAAAAATTCAAGGCCGGATGGAACTTTCTACAGCCAGACACGCTCTAACTCAACGTGAGCAGATTTCTCCCTGCTCACCTCTCCCCCGAGTGGATTGTTGATGATCTTGTTGAGATGAGTCTGGCCCGGTGTAACCCCACTGGGCTTTTTTTTGCTCCTTTTCCGATCATATTGATCCCTTGAATAAGTCTAGTTAAAATGGTCGGCTTGCCGCGACAGGCCGACGTATGGGCATGTGTGTGCCCATAGGCGCCAACAACAAGCGGGCGCCAAAAATAGGCGACAAGGCAAAAATAACCTGCAAAAAAATAGCCAGCAAAAATCGCCCGCCAAGCAATTTCCTGACAAACAGACGACAGAAGCAAAATTTGAGATGAAGGCCAGCAAGTCACCTGCCGCAAACAGCGGCTCTTGCCGCATCGAAGGAATTGATGAACAAAAGGTAAAAAACAGGAATCTGAAAGACGCCAAGACCGGCAAGGTGTTGGTGTTCGGCGGCGCAGGCTTTCTTGGTTCGCACCTGTGCGAACGCTTGCGCGCTCAGGGCAAGATCGTGCTCTGCGCCGACAACTTCGACACCGGCAGCCCGGGCAATGTCGAACACCTGCGCGGTGCGGGGTTTGAACTCCTTGCGCAAGACGTTGCCGTTCCGCTGGCGGTGGAGGTGGCAGAGGAGGTGGCA
>JAIRJU010000337.1 GCA_031260485.1 Pseudomonadales bacterium
CCCTGGGGTGCCGCGCGCCGCCCCCTCCCGGGCCGTTATGGGGGGGGTGACGCGCCCCCCCGCCCCCACACCGGGCTTTTACCACTGCAATTCCAAAGGATGTCCCCGACCAACTCTCCATGCATAGACAGCCATGAGCGAAATAGACAGCCATGAGCGAAGAACACTTCGACCACGACACCTTTCTCAAGCACGCCAGTGCGCGCCCCGGCGTGTACCGCATGTTGGATGGCAACGGCGACACGCTCTATGTCGGCAAAGCGAAAAATCTCAAAAAACGCCTGAGCAATTATTTTCGTGGCAGCGGGCTGGATAACAAAACCCTGGCGCTGGTCAACAAGATTCACAGCATCGAAACCACACTCACCCACAGCGAAACCGAAGCACTGCTGCTCGAACAAAATCTCATCAAAGACACACGGCCGCCGTACAACATCATGTTGCGCGACGACAAGAGCTACCCCTACATCTTTCTCTCGTCCAAAGACACCTACCCACGCTTCGCCCTGCATCGCGGCGCACAAAAGGCCAGCGGCACCTATTTCGGGCCCTTTCCCAGCGCCACCGCAGTGCGCGAATCGCTCGCCATCCTGCAAAAGGTATTCCGCGTGCGCCAATGCGAGGATTCCTACTTTCGCAACCGCACGCGGCCCTGCCTGCAATACCAAATCAAACGCTGCTCCGGCCCCTGCGTGAACCTCACCACACCCGAAGCTTACGCCGAAGACGTGCGCCACTCGGTGCTGTTCATCGAAGGCCGCAACGAACAGGTGACAGAAGAACTGGCCGAGCGCATGGAAACACTCGCCACTGCCTTGCGCTTCGAAGAAGCCGCTACCTTACGCGATCAAGTGAAGGATTTACGCCTGATCCAGGAACGCCAATACGTGGCGGGAGAGAAGGGCGATGTCGATGTGCTGGCACTCAGCGAAGCGGCTGGCATCGTGTGTGTGCATCTGATGCTGATTCGCGGCGGGCGGCTTTTGGGCAGCCGCAATTTCTATCCGCGTTTCAGCCTCGAAGACACACCTCAAGCACAGCTTCATGCCTTTATCGCACGCTATTACCTGATCGAACAAAATCAATTCAGCCAGCCACGCGAACTGATTTGCAGCCATGAACCTCTGGAATGTGCAGAATTGGAAGCCGCCTTCGGCGTCGTCGCCAAACACAAAGTGGCGGTCACCAGCCGCGTGCGCGGCCACCGCCTCAAATGGCTGGAATTGGCTCAGACCAACGCCAGTCATGGCGTGGAAAGCAAACTCAACAGCAAGCAGCAGGTGCTCAAGCGTTTCAATCATCTGGGCGCCGCGCTCAAGCTCGATCAACCGCTCTTGCGCCTCGAATGTTTCGACATCAGCCACAGCCAAGGCGAAGCCACCGTGGCCTCCTGTGTGGTGTTCGATCAAAACGGCCCGCTCAAATCCGATTACCGCCGCTTCAACATCGACGGCATCCAAGGCGGCGACGATTACGCGGCGATGAATCAGGCACTCAAACGCCGCTTCACGCGCTTGCAGAAAGGCGAAGGCAAGCTGCCGGATCTCTTGGTGATCGACGGCGGCAAGGGCCAACTGGCGCAGGCCGAAGCGATCATGCAGGAATTACAGGTGGAAAACGTACTGCTGCTCGGCATCGCCAAGGGCATCAGCCGCAGGGCAGGGCAGGAGACACTGATTCTCGGCGGCAGTCACCGCGAACTGGTCTTGCCGATGGAAAGCCCAGCGCTGCACTTGCTGCAACACATCCGCGACGAAGCGCACCGCTTCGCCATCACCGCGCACCGCCAGCGCCGCGGCAAGGCGCGCACGCGCAGCGCCCTCGACGACATCCCCGGCGTCGGCCCCAAAAAACGCCGCGATCTCTTGCGCCATTTTGGCGGCCAGCAGGAAATCCGCCGCGCCAGCATCGACGACCTGCAACGGGTGAACGGCATCAGCAAAACCTTGGCCGAAACGATTTACGAGCACTTGCATCGGTAATGTAATTTCTTGTTGGCGAACCGGCACACTGCGATAGACTTACGCCCAATGACTCTTGCGAATTTCTTCACCCTGCTGCGCGTTCTGCTGATCCCGGTTTTCATGACGGTGTACTACCTGCCGTTTCCGGGGCATCACCTCGTGGCCTCCGGCATCTTCATTGTGGCTAGCATTACCGACTGGCTCGATGGCTATTTCGCGCGCAAATTCAATCAATGCTCGCGTTTCGGCGCCTTTCTCGACCCGGTGGCGGACAAAGTGCTTGTCGCCATCACGCTGGTCATGCTCGGCGCCAGCTACGCCAGCCCCTGGTACATCATTCCCGCCGCCATCATGGTCGCCCGCGAAATCATGATCTCCGCGCTGCGCGAATGGATGGCCGAACTGCGCCAGCGCGACGCTGTGGCCGTCGGCATGGCGGGCAAAGTGAAAACCACCGTACAAATGATCGCGCTCATCGTGCTGCTCGCCACCGACAGCCAGGGCCCCCGTTTCATCTGGCTCACCGGCTATGTACTCATCAACCTCGCCGCACTGCTCACACTTGGCTCCATGTGCGCCTACCTGCGCAGCGCCTGGCCGCAGCTCAAGCGCGGGCTCGATGTCGAAACGAAATGAACAAAGTGAGAGTTTTTGCCAAAGAGAAGATCAAGAAGTGTTGACTTCATCTGTGCGCAGATTAGAATGGCGCCCTCTTTCGAGCCCAGGTCGAAATCACTTCGATCTCCCGGGCACGGATGCAGCGATGGACTTTTCAATATCAGCAGTACCAGCAATTCCGTCGCTGTATCAGACCAAAGAGCCTGAATGTGAAATCTGGCGCAACGTACCACACACGTTGCATCAGAGATGAACTGAAAATGCGGGAATAGCTCAGTTGGTAGAGCGCAACCTTGCCAAGGTTGAGGTCGCGAGTTCGAGCCTCGTTTCCCGCTCCAGTTCATCCGCATCTCTCACACCAGGCCGGATCCCACTTTGTGCAGCCCCTTAGGTATTTTCCAAGGCGGCCTTTACAAATTGATCCTTGAAGTGGTCTTGTTGAGGGTCTTGCGAGGGGTCTTGTAAAGGCTGGATGGCAGAGTGGTTATGCAGCGGACTGCAACTCCGTGCACGCCGGTTCGATTCCGACTCCAGCCTCCAATTCCTCCTGGTTCTTTCGTACCAGCCCGGGTGGCGAAATTGGTAGACGCAAGGGACTTAAAATCCCTCGGGGGCAACCTCGTACCGGTTCGATTCCGGTCCCGGGCACCACCTATGTTTAGGGTGGCTTCTCTCAGACTGCCGGGTGCGTTTTCACCCACTCGCGCATTACGTCATTGACACGTGTTTGCCAGCCGCGCCCGGTGGAGCGCAGGGCAGCGAGCACTTCAGGGTCGAAGCGGATGGCGGTTTGCACTTTGACCGGTTTCTTACCAGCCCCACGCACACCAGCGCGTCGATTCATAGCAACCAGGCCGGCGTACAACTTGGGCGGCAGCACTTCGCTTGCTGGGCGCATCCGCTTGAAATCGGCGGCAGTCAATTCTCTGACTTCACCATCATCATTGGTCAGGGGTTTATCGGTAGAGTGGTTTTTCATGGGCGATTGCCTCTCGTTTGTTGGCTTTGCGGAAACTGATGACGCGAATGCCGACGGTAGTGGGCGTGAAGCAAAGAACGTGAAGCCGGTCAGCCAGATAACCTACGGCGACAAGGCGAGGCTCTGAATAAACACGCCGAACGTCTTCCGTAATCACGGCAGTCCCGAAATCGAACTCGGAAGCGTGATCAAACGAAAGGCCGCGTTCAGCGATATTTCTTTCGTTCTTGCTGGGGTCAAATTCAATCAACGTGGGCAAATTGTAGAACCAATAAAGCACTTGATCAAGCAATTGTAAAGCTATGAATTTCGCATGTATTCGATTCCTGCCCGGGGCACCATCTTAATTTCTCACGCGCTTTTCAAAATTTGGCGTTGAGAAGAATCAATCCAGTTCCTGCCTGCGCGATGCGGCGGATCATGAACTGCAAGACAACATCGAGCACCCTGCTTTGTGCCGGGCCCAATCGGGGCGTTTGGCGGCGAGATGCTGCTTGCCGGGTTGTTCGGTGTAGGGATGTTTGAAGGTGTCGTGCAGTTCCAGCACGGGGTCGAATTGGTTCTGGTAGGCGGCGTCGATGGCCATTTGCACGAGATAGTTGCGCGGCACGTACAGTGGGTTGACGGCGTTCATCGCGGTGCGGCGGGCGGCGGGTGGTGTGGTTTCCTGGCTTAGCCGCTGCTGATAACGCTGTAGCCAATGCAGGAGGTCGGTGTTGCAGGCGAGAGGCGTTGGGGCGTAGCTGACTTCACCGAGCCATGTGGGCAGGGCGGTGAGCGGCGCGGCGGGTAGTGTGGCGAGATGGCGAAAAAATAGCGTCAGGTCCAGTTCCGCGCGCTGCATGAGCGGCGGCAGGTCTTCGATCAGCGCGGCATCATCGCGTTGTATGGTGTGTAAACCCAACTTGTGTTTCATCATTTCCAACCATTCGGTCTCGAATGTTCGGGTGTAGCCTTCCAGCGCTTGTTCCAGCGGTTTTGCCGCCTGCACCAGCGGGTAAATGGCGTTGGCCAGTTGCACCAGGTTCCACAGGCCCATTTGCGCCTGCCTGCCAAAGGCGTAGCGGTGGTTGGCGGCGTCGGTGGTGTTGGGTGTCCAGGCAGGGTCGTAAGGTTCGAGCCAGCCGTAGGGGCCGTAGTCGAGCGTGAGGCCGAGGATCGAGAGGTTGTCCGTGTTCATCACGCCATGCACGAAGCCGACGCGCAGCCACTGTACGATCAGCGTGGCGGTGCATTGGCACACGGCCTCGAACCAGCGCGAATAGCGATCGGCAGCGGCGCAATCCAGGTGAGGGAAGTGGCGCGCGATGCAGTAATCGGCCAGTTGTTGCAGAACGTCCGTTTCATTACGCGCGGCATGAATCTCGAAATTGCCAAAGCGCAGAAACGACGGCGCGACGCGGCACATCACGGCGCCGGGTTCATCTTGGGGAGGGCCGTCATAGAACATGTCGCGCTTTACCCATTCACCGCTGGCGATCAGGCTCAGCGCGCGCGTGGTGGGAACGCCGAGGGCGTGCATGGCTTCGCTGCACAGAAATTCGCGGATCGAGGAGCGCAGCACGGCGAGGCCGTCGGCGCCGCGCGAGTAGGGCGTGGGGCCGGCGCCTTTGAGTTGCAGCTCCCACTGTTGCCCCGAGTTGCCGCGCTTTTCGCCGAGCGTGATGGCGCGGCCATCGCCGAGTTGCCCAGCCCAGTGCCCGAATTGATGACCACCGTAACACGCGGCGTAAGGGCTCATGCCCTCGAGCAGGCGCGTGCCGCTGAAGACTTGCGTGAAGCGCTCCATGCCGAGCGTGGCAGGGCTGAGGCCGAGTTCTTCGCTCATGCCATGTGAGCAGGCGATCAGGCGCGCGTGCGGAAAGCCGCGCGGAGTAACTCGTGAATAACAAGCGCGGGTTACCTGGCGCGGCAGGTTGCGTGTATCGGGATCGCCAGGGAGTGAGGTGATGAAATCGGCGGCGATGGTGGGCTCTGGCATTGCTTAGCGGCGTTCGAGCGACTGCACGTTGAGTTGGATGAGGCGCTTGTCAGGTTCCATGTGGCGCAGCTTGAGCAGCACATAGTCGAGATCGGGCGCAAGCCAGAATTCGGTGCTGCGCACGCTGTTAGCGTCGCGCACGCGCATCAGGTGTACGGTTGAATATTCTCCGATCGGGGTCTTGAGCGTGTCTTGCCCCAGCACCTGATAGTGATAGGGATCGATCGTATCTTTATCCACGACGTTGAACTGAATGTCGTCACGGCCTTGTAGTAACTGGCGGCGGATTTCAATGAAGCTGGTGAGGTCGTCGTACACCGGTTCGGTGAACGGCAGGCTGCCGCTCTTGCCGTCCGCGGCCCAGGTCAGTGTGTGCTGCTCCTGATCGAAGCGGATGTTGCGGTTACGCGCGCCGATGCCTTTTTGTTCGTAGCTGTAGAGCAAGGGCTGGGGGGCGTCGTCTTGCCAGAGAAATTCGCTGCGCTCGCGGATGCTGCTGAGGTTGGCGCCAAGCAGGGTGAGCCGCGTTTCCGCAAGCATCACGTAGTGGCCGCTGGCGGCGTCGAGTTGCAGACTGCGGGTTGATTCCGCGTTGAAGCTGCCGTAACTGGCATTGTAACGCACCATGAATGGCGCTGGCGCGGCGGCGTGCAGCAAGGAGGGCAGGCTCAGCGCGAGCAGCAAGGTGAGGCGAGAAATGAGACAAGGCGTGGACATGAATGATAAAGGCGATGAATTAGGGCCAAATGACGCAGAAATAAGCGCGTAACTTAGCCTTAAGTCTGCCTAAATGACAATAGCCAGCGGTATCGGCAGGGGGTAGCGATCAGTTATGATGCCGCCCCATGAATTTGCCTCGTCAACGTTCCTTGATGGTTCCTTTGCCCGCGTTGCTCGCGCGCCTTTGGCTATGGCTGGTGTGCGTAGGGAGTGCCGGGTTCTGTGTGCCGCTGTACGCCGCCGATACCGACAGCCTGTATCAGAGCGACGTCGTGGTGAATGCGCGTGGTGATGCCGCTGAGCGTAACAAAGCCTTCACCAGCGGGCTGGAGGATGTATTGGTCAAACTGACGGGCCGCGCCAACACGCCGCAGAATCCTGCCATCCGGCGCCGGATACAGAACACGCAGTCGCTGGTCGAGGGCTGGGCGTATCAGACGCGCGTGGTGGATGGCGCCGAACAACTCTATTTGCAGATCCATTATTTTCAGCCGGAGATTCAGCGTCTGCTCGATGATGCAGGCATTGCGCTCTGGCCCGCCAACCGCCCGCCAACCTTGGTGTGGCTGGTAACGCAAAGCGAGTCAGCAGAGCCCAGCCTGGTTGATCCAGAAGATGCGAGCGAGGCGGAGGTCTATCAAGCGCTGCAAGCCGCCGCCGCGCGCCGCGCGTTGCCGCTGCGGCTGCCGTTTGTGGATGAGCAAGATCGCAGCGAGCTGAGCGCGGAGCAGGTGTGGAACATGGATGCGTTGGCGCTGCGCGCGGCCTCGCAGCGTTATGGCAGCGAAAGCGTGTTGGCGCTGCGGCTGTTGCGCACGTCGGCAGGCACGACCTACGCCAAGGCTACTTATCTGTTCCGCGATCGTGTGCTGGAGTTGGAAAGGCGCGATAGGCCAGAATCCGAATTTCTCGATGCCGCCGCGGCGCTGGTGGCTGAAGCGCTGGCGGATACTTTCGCGGTGCGCCTGTCGGCCGCAGCGAGCGACAGCAGCAGCGTCATGCTCGAGGTCAGCGGCGTGCGTGGCGTCGCGGATTACGCGGCGCTGTTGCGTTATCTCGATGGCCTCGCCGTGGTGAGCAAGGTGCAAGTGCTGGCGGCCACCGGCGACAGGCTCACCTTGCAACTGAGCGCTGGCGGGCAGTTGCGTCAGTTGCTGGAAACGCTGGCGCTCGAGCGCAAGCTGGTGCCGCAAGGCGACGCGGCGCTTACCACAGCCCCCGACCTTGCCTTGCAATACCGGTGGCAAACCCCGCCTTGATCCGAGGGTGCTGCGATGAGTGTCGGGTTTCAGTATCCCTTTGCCTTTAGCTTCCACGAAGACTACGACTTTGCCGCGTTTCTGCCCGGCGCAGGCAATGCGCCGTTGCTGGCGTACTTGCAGAGTTTTGGCGCGGGCTCTGATCTTTTCTGTGTGCTGTGGGGGCCCCAGGGCAGCGGCAAGACACATCTGATGCAGGCGCTATGTCGAAAGGAGCCACAGGCGCTCTACCTGCCGCTCAGGCTCTTGTGTGATTACGGCCCTGATGTATTGGAAGGATTGGCTGGCCATCCGCTGCTGGTGCTCGATGATCTCGATGCCGTGGTGGGGCAGCGTGCCTG
>JAIRJU010000053.1 GCA_031260485.1 Pseudomonadales bacterium
GCCGCTCGTGGCGCGAGGTGTGCGAACTGAACAAGAGCCACCCGCAAGCCGCCGACCTGTTCAACCCCGACAAACTGCCCGCCTTTCACGACCCTTTCGCGGGCGGTGGCGCGTTGCCGTTGGAAGCGCAGCGGCTGGGGCTGGAAAGCTACGCCTCTGATCTGAACCCCGTGGCCGTCACCATCAACAAGGCCATGATCGAAATCCCGCCACGCTTTGCCGGTCGTGCGCCAGTGGGGCCGCGAACGGACGGCGAACGGCAGACCCGGCTGCACGAGGACTGGTCAGGCGCGAAAGGGCTGGCCGAGGACGTGCGCCGCTACGGCGCATGGATGCGCGCCGAGGCCGAAAAGCGCATCGGCGCGCTGTACCCGCAGGTGGAAATCACCGCCGAGATGGTAGCAACGCGGCCCGACCTCAAACCCTTGCTCGGCCAGAAGCTCACCGTGATTGCGTGGCTGTGGGCCAGAACGGTCAAAAGCCCCAACCCGGCGTTCAGCCATGTCGATGTGCCGCTGGCCTCTACCTTTGTGCTGTCGAGCAAGGCGGGCAAGGAAGCGTATGTGCAGCCGGTGGTGGAGGGGGATGGCTATCGGTTTACGGTGAAGGTGGGGACGCCGCCGGAGAGCGCAGTAGGTGGTACCAAGATTTCACGTGGCGCGTTTCGCTGCCTGCTTTCCGATGTGCCCATGAAGTACGAATATATTGACGATGAGGCGAATGCTGGACGGATGGGTGCGAGGCTTATGGCTATCGTTGCCGAAGGTGCGCGTGGCCGCGTGTATCTCTCGCCGACTGACGAACATGAAGCTATTGCACGACAGGCTAAGCCAACATGGAAACCAGAAACACCGTGCCGTGGAACTTTTGCCAGCAATGCACAAGGCCGCATTTATGGCTTTAAGGTGTTCGGTGACTATTTCACCCCTCGCCAACTGCTCGCGCTCACCACGTTTTCCGATCTGGTGGGCGAGGCCATTGAAAAATGCCATCAGGACGCTATGGCTGCGGGGCTGCCCGACGACAACGCGCCACTGGATGCCGATGGTCGCGGTGCGCTGGCTTATGCGCAGGCGGTGGGGGTGTATTTGGCGTTTGCTACAGATAAATGCTCAGATTATTGGTCGTCCATTTGTACTTGGCACAATTCTGGCGAAAAAATGAGAAATACATTTGGCCGTCAAGCAATTCCTATGACTTGGGATTTCGCCGAAGCTAACCCGTACTGTGACTCATCCGGAAATTGGAT
The DNA here is from genome assembly GCA_031260485.1 of Pseudomonadales bacterium. Taxonomy (GTDB): domain Bacteria; phylum Pseudomonadota; class Gammaproteobacteria; order Pseudomonadales; family Pseudohongiellaceae; genus CAILUG01. Next base: position 1,250 of record JAIRJU010000053.1, read on the forward strand.
GGCTATGGTGGATTGGTCTTGGAAAGCATTGGCGCACACTCCGGCAAGAGATGCAGGAATAGCGAAACAGATAGACGCACAAACACAAGGTATTAGCGCAAGTAAACTGATTTCCACCGACCCTCCGTACTATGACAACATTGGCTACGCCGATCTGTCCGATTTCTTCTATGTCTGGCTGCGCCGTTCGCTGAAGTCGATCTATTCGAACTTGTTTGCAACGCTGGCTGTGCCAAAGGCCGAAGAACTGGTTGCGACACCCTATCGTCACGGCGGCAAGGATCAAGCAGAGAAATTCTTTCTCGACGGCATGACTGCGGCGCTACACAATCTGGCGCAGCAAGCAAACCCTGCTTTCCCTGTCACCATCTACTACGCCTTCAAGCAATCCGAAACCAAGGATGAAAAAGGCACATCCAGCACCGGCTGGGAAACCTTCCTCGAAGCCGTACTCAAAGCCGGTTTTGCGCTGACCGGAACATGGCCGATGCGTACCGAACTGGGCAACCGCATGATCGGCTCCGGCACCAACGCCCTCGCCTCCAGCATCGTCCTCGTCTGCCGTCAACGCGCCGCTGACGCCCCTACTATCAGCCGCCGCGAATTCCTGCGCGAACTGAACAGCACCCTGCCCCAAGCCCTCGACGAAATGACCCGCGGCGGCGTGAACTCGCCCGTCGCCCCGGTGGATTTGTCGCAAGCCATCATCGGTCCCGGCATGGCCATCTTCTCCCAATACGCCGCCGTGCTGGAAGCCGACGGCTCGCCCATGCGCGTGAAAACCGCGCTGCAACTCATCAACCGCTTTCTGGCCGAAGACGACTTCGACCACGACACGCAGTTCTGCCTGCATTGGTTTGAGCAACAGGGCTGGGCCACCGGCAAATACGGCGAGGCCGACGTGCTGGCCCGTGCCAAGGGCACCAGCGTCGGCGGCCTCTCAGCCAGCGGCGTGGTCGAATCGAGCAAGGGCGAACTGCGCCTGCTCAAATGGATGGAGATGCCCCGCGACTGGTCGCCCGAGTCCGACGCCCGCCTGCCCATCTGGGAGGCGCTGCACCAACTGATCCGCGCCCTGAATCAAGACGGCGAATCCGCCGCCGGTGCCTTGCTTGCCCGTATGCCCACCCGCGCCGAACCCATTCGCGCACTGGCCTACCGCCTCTACACCCTGTGCGAACGCAAAGGCTGGGCCGAAGAAGCGCGCGCCTACAACGAACTGGTCACGGCGTGGAGCGCGGTGGAGCAGGCGGCGGGCGAAGTTGGAGTGGTGGGTGTGCAGACGAAGCTGGAACTTTGAGAGGATAGACAAACATGACAAACACAACAAAATGGCCTTATCCCGGTTCCCGCTGGTGGAAGTTTGATTTCCACACGCATACGCCAGCCTCTCACGATACGCCGTGGCACAGGGATCAATTGGCGCTGAGTCCCCAGGACTGGTTGCTGAAATATATGGCGGCAGAAATTGACTGTGTGGCTATCACTGACCACAACAGCGGTGCTTGGATTGATACGCTCAAAACCGCCTATGCGCAGATGGCGGCGCAGCCGCCTGCCGGGTTTCGGAAATTGACACTGTTTCCGGGCGTGGAAATTTCAGTCAGTGGCGGGTTTCACTTGTTGGCGATTTTCGACCCTGATGCAACTACTCGAACCATCACTGACCTGCTGGCTGCGGTGCGCTACCAAGGAACAGACGGCGATAGTGATGGTGTGACTCGGGAGGGGCCGGAAAAGGTTATTGGGGAGATTTTGACCGCTGGCGGCATTCCCATACCAGCCCACGCAGATCGACCCAATGACGCTGGTAAAGGATTGCTCGCGCTACGTGAAGGCAGTAACGGCGCAAGCCGTCTTGATGCCAATACTATTCGCGGCGTGTTGAATAACACACAGTTGCTGGCAGTCGAATGGGAAGACATGAGGCGATCTGCGCCGGAATGTGTGAAGTCGGCCACCGAAAAACTCACGCAGGTTCTCGGTAGTGATTGCCACACTTTTCAAGGGACGGCAGTTCCAGGCAGCCGCTACACATGGGTCAAGATGGCTGCGCCAACGTTGGAAGGGTTGCAGCTTGCACTGCTGGATGGTAACGGCGTATCCATCCGGCGTAGCGATGAGGGTGCGTTCGATCCGTTCAAGATTCCCGCTCACATCATCACGGGCATTGAAATCGAAAATGCACGTTATATGGGCAACGGCCAGGCTACGCGGCTGGACTGCTCGCCCTTTTTCAATGCTGTTGTCGGCGGACGCGGCACGGGCAAATCCACGGTAGTACATGGCTTGCGGCTGGCGGCGGGACGTGCGCAGGAATTGACGGCCTTGGGGCAGGACAGCGAACCGCGCGTACATTTCGACGAGTTTCGCAAGGTGGCTACCGGGCGTGATGGCAAAGGCGCATTGCGCACCGAAACCGTAATCCGGCTGGAATGGCAGCACGACGATGATCGGTTGCGATTGTCTTGGCACGCCAACGGGCAAGGCGCAGCGGTGGAAGAGTGGCGCAATGGGCAATGGCAACCATCTCCCAGCCAGAGCGTGAATGCAGCGCGGTTTCCATTGCGCATTTTCTCGCAGGGGCAGATTGCCGCATTGGCAGGTAGCGGGCGGCAAACCTTGCTGGCCATCATTGATGAAGCCGCCAATGTAGAACCCTTGAAACAATCTTTCGATGAGGCGAAGCGCACGTTCTTCACGCAACGCGCCCGTTTGCGCGAACTGGAGGGCAAGCTGGCTGGGCAAGCCGAAGTCGAGCGCAGGCTGGATGAGGCGGGCAAGAAGTTGGCGGCCCTGTCGCAGGCCGACCATGCTACGGTGCTGCGCGCCTATGCGCAGGCACAGCATCAAGCGCGTGAGGTGAAAAATATTTTTGAGCAACTGCATGACGGTGCACAACGCATTGCCGAGTTGCCCGATGAAATTATCCTGGATGATTGGCCGAACCAGCATTTCACAGAACAGGATGCAGATTTGCTGGCTTGGCGCAGGGATATTGATCTGCAAATCGAGCAGTTTCGTATTGATTTGCAGCATCGAATAACAAGGTTCTATAAATTTATTGAATCATTACAAAATGATGCCCGGTTTGTTCAATGGCAAATGCGCACCCAAGCTGCCCAGCAAGCGCATACGGCTTTGCAGCAGCAGCTTGCTGCGCAGGGCGTAAATGATCCGCAGGCTTTTTCCCGGCTAACACAGGAGAAACAGCAACTAGAGGCGCAGCACAAGGCCCTCCAGAAGATGAGGTCTGATCGCCAGGAATTGGCAAAGCAGATTGAAGCGCAACAACAACTGCTTGCAAAGAAACGACTAGATGTCACACAAGCGCGGCGGTCGTTTATTCAAAGCGCCTTGACCAACAACACGCAGGTACGCATCGCTGTTGCCCCATTCGGCTTCGAGCCGCGTCAAATCGAGCGTGAATTGCGCGAATTGATTGATGTGACGGACAACCGATTTGAAGACGATATTCTCAAAGTTGAGAATGGCGAGCCTTCGGGTGGCATAGCATTTGCGCTGGCGCAGGCTGATGATGCGGGTAAGACGGCGGCGGTGGATGTCGTCAAGCAGCAATTGTTGGGTGGGGATGCACTGGAGGACGCGCTTCTCGGTGGGCACTTCCGAAACGCCTTGCAGCGCAAGCGCGAAAAACCGGAGTTCACCGACCATGTATTGGCCTGGTTCCCCGAAGACGATCTGCGCATCGAATACCAGCGCGACGGAGTCTGGCATCCCATCAGCCGGGGATCGCAAGGACAACGCTCAGCCGCCTTGCTGGCATTCTTGCTGGCCTTCGGCGAAGAGCCGATTGTGCTTGACCAGCCCGAAGACGATCTCGACAACCACTTGATCTATGACCTGATCGTGCGGCAGATACGGGAAAACAAACTGCGCCGCCAACTCACCATCGTTACCCACAACCCCAACGTCGTGGTTAACGGCGATGCAGAACTGGTGCACGTCATGGAGTTCGGGCGCGGTCAGTGTTTTGTCCAGCAAAGTGGCGCCTTGCAGGAGTCGGCGGTACGAAAAGAGGTTTGCCGGGTGATGGAAGGCGGGCACGAGGCATTTTCACGGCGCTGGAAGCGCTTGGGAACGGAGGTTTGAAATGTTGGCAACACGCAGCGAATTGCTGGAAAAAATCCGTCTTGGCGAAGACAGTTTTCTGGAACTGAAAGAGGTGCGCTTTGCAGGAAGCAAGGTGCGCGGCCCCACGCAAGATGATCTGGCTGACGAACTGGCTGCTTTTGCCAATAGCGCCGGTGGTGTACTGGTACTGGGGGTGGAAAACAAAAGCCGCGCGGTAATCGGTATTGAACTCGACAGGCTCGACGCGGTGGAAGCCGTGCTGCGCGAAGCCTGTGAGCAGTCCATCAAGCCGTCATTGGCGCCCATCATCGAACGCCTGACGCTGCCTGATGCCGGAGGCTTCGAGCAGCCTGTCATCCGCATCGAGGTGAATCGCAGTTTGTTTGTGCATCAAAGCCCTGGTGGCTACTTGCATCGAATTGGTTCGTCAAAACGCCCCATTGCGCCTGACCAACTGGCGCGATTGTTCCAGCAGCGCAGTCAGTCGCGCTTGATCCGGTTTGATGAAACGCCTGTATCCGTGGCAAATCTGGATGACCTCAGTGAACCGCTATGGCGGCGCTTCGCACTGCGCAACACGCCTGACGATGATGTGACGCATTTGAAAAAGCTAGCGATGGTGCGCGAAGACGAGGCGGGCGTATTACGCCCCACGGTCGCTGGTCTGCTGATGGGCAGCGAGCGTGGCCAGGCATATTTGCCCGTTTCTTACATTCAAGCTGTCGCTTACCGAGGAACCACGGTGGTGCCGGAGGGAGAGTCGCTCTATCAGCTCGATGCGCAAGACATCACCGGCCCGCTCGATCGTCAGATTCTTCATGCCTGCGATTTTGTGCGCAGAAACATGAGGATTCAGGCATTCAAAAAAGAGAGCGGCGGTCGCGTAGATGTTCCGCAATTTTCCATGCGTGCCGTTTTCGAGGCGATTACCAACGCCGTCGCCCATCGAGACTACTCCATGCCGGGCAGCAAGGTGCGCTTGCGTCTTTTTGCGGATCGTCTGGAAATCTACACGCCGGGAATGCTGGTCAATACGATGAGTCCTGAAGATTTTCCGTTGCGTCAGGCAGCGCGTAATGAGGTGATTGCCAGTTTCCTGGCTCGTTGCCCTGTCACAGACCCTGAATTGGGAGGCGAACGCCAATACATGATGGATCGGCGCGGTGAAGGTGTTCCTGTCATCTTGGAACAAAGCATCAAACTTGCAGACCGCTCTCCAACCTACCAAGTCATTGGGCAGAGCGAATTGTTACTCACCATTTACGCAGCCGAGCCGGAGCAAACGGCATGAGTCTGGAACCGGGTGAGCTAGTCATCTACCCCGGCAAGGATGGCCGTTTGCGCGTGCAGGCACGGTTCGTCGTGGATACCCTGTGGCTGACCCAAAAACAGATGGCTGAATTGTTCGATGTGCAGCCCCCGGCCATCAGCAAACATCTGAAGAACATCTTCGAGACCGGGGAATTGATGGAGGCCGCAGTTGTTTCCATTTTGGAAAGTACTGCCGCCGACGGCAAAGCCTACGCCACGCGCTTCTACAGTCTGGATGCCGTGATTGCGGTGGGCTATCGCGTGAACTCGGTACGCGCCACG
>JAIRJU010000092.1 GCA_031260485.1 Pseudomonadales bacterium
ACCGGCGGCAGCGTGGCGCAGGAATATACTCAAACCTTGATCGCCACCTTGGATGGCAAGCGTTTCTTCAGCATGGATTTGGGCGGCGGCGAGCAGCGCCGTGCGCTGGATCAAGAGCAGGCGCCCGCGGTCGATCGCATCAATGCCGCACTCAAGAATATCCCGTTCACCGCCAGTGCCGGCCCGCACAAGCTGGGGGTGACATTTTTACACCGTTCGTTCGCCGTGCAGGAAGCCAACCTCAAGGCGCTGTCGCCGGATGCCAACACGGTGGAAAGTTTGACACTACGCCAGTTCGATATTGACGGCCCCCACACCGTGACCGGCTTGAGCGCCACGCCGAGTCGGCAGCGCATCTTCAGTTGTTACCCTGCGGCGGGCGACGAAATTGGCGAAAACGCCTGTGCCAGCACGATTCTGGCAACACTAGGGCAGCGCGCGCTGCGTGGCCAATTCAGCGATGACGATCTTACGCAACTCATGCGTCTGTACGATTACGGCTACCAGCGCGGCGGCGGTTTCGAGGCCGGCGTGAAACATGCGCTCGGGGGGCTGCTCGTGCATCCGAAGTTTCTCTATCGCGTCGAAACGCCGCCGCCAGGGCTGGCGGTTTCGTTCAACTATTCTTTGAGCGCGCTGGAACTGGCAACGCGGCTCTCCTTTTTTTTGTGGAACGCACCGCCGGATGAGGCCCTGTTGCAGGCCGCCAAAGCCGATGAGTTGCGTGATCCCGCTTTATTGAACGCTCAGGTAAAACGCCTGTTACAGGATCCGCGCGCCGCCAGCCTGGCGGAAGATTTCGCCTTGCAATGGCTGCGCATCGGCGCCTTGGCGACGCTGACGCCCGACCCGCGTTTGTTCCCGGATGTGCAGAGTGGGATCAAGGCCGACTTGATCGAAGAGCTACGCCGCTTCATCAACAGCGTGTTTGAGGAAGATCGCAGCGTAACCGCCTTGCTCGATGCCAACTATTCGTTCCTCAATGAACGTTTGGCCACGCATTATGGCCTGAACGGCATTCACGGCGATCAGTTCCGCCGTGTCGAGCTTGTGGATGCAAACCGCTGGGGGCTCTTGGGCAAGGGTGCGATTTTGCTGGTGTCGTCCTATCCCAACCGCACGTCGCCGGTGCTGCGGGGAGCATGGGTCATGGATAACCTCCTGGGCACACCGCCCGCGGCGCCGCCGCCGAACGTGGAGGCCTTGAAGGAGAATGTCGTGGGCGAAACGGCTACGACAGTGCGCGCGCGCCTGGAGCAGCATCGCGCCAATCCTTTTTGCAACAACTGCCATGGCGTGATCGATCCGCTCGGTTTTGCGCTGGAGAATTTCGATGCCACAGGGCGCTGGCGAACGCTGGATCGTGAAGCGGGGAGCGCCATCGACGCCTCTGGCGTACTACCCAACGGCACGCCGCTGCACGGGCCCGCCGATCTGCGCGCGGCGCTTTTGGCGCAGCCCGAGCATTTCGTGCAAACCTTGACCGAAAAACTCATGACTTACGCGCTGGGACGCACGCTCGACCATAGCGACATGCCAACGGTGCGTGCCATCGTCCGGCAGGCGGCGCAAGCGGATTACCGGTTTTCGGCCTTGGTGCTGGGCATCGTGCAGAGTGCAGAGTTTCAGATGAATAGTAGCGGTGCCGTTGCCAATGCCGCGGTAAAGCCGACAAATGACTAGGGCGTTTTTGATCAAATAGTTGAAATTATTTCTCCCCTCGCCCGCTTGCGGAAGAAGAGGGGCGGGGGAGAGGGATGGGTAAAACTGGCTAAACAGGAGCCTCACCATGTTCATCACCAAAAAGTATCTGCCCCGGCGCACGCTGCTGCGGGGTCTGGGCACCAGCATTGCGCTGCCCTTGCTCGATGCCATGATTCCGGCGGGCAGCGCGCTGGCAGAGACGGCGGCAATGCCCACCCCACGTTTCGGCTTCGTGTATTTTCCACATGGCGCGGTGCAGGAGCGCTGGTTGCCGCAGAGCACGGGCACGGATTTTGAACTGCCGCAGATTCTGCAACCGTTCAAGGCCTTCAAAGCCGACATGACGCTGGTGAGCGGCCTGCGCAACCAGGCGGCGGAAGGCGGCGCTGTGCATCAAATCACACCCGGTACGTGGCTCAGTTGTGCACATCCTGCCGCAAGCGGTGATCCAACGCAGCTTGGCATCAGCGCGGATCAGGTGGCGGCACGCCAGCTTGGCAAGGCGACGCCGTTCCCGTCGCTGGAATATTGTGTCGAAGTCAAACGCCAGAGCGGCGCTTGTGATCCCAACTTTGGCTGCGGCTTCAATGCGTCGATTGCTTTTCAATCGCGCCATCAACCGCTGCCGATGGAACACAACCCACGCAAGTTGTTCTACCGGCTGTTTGGCGCGGGCGACACTTCCTTGGAGAGGGAATTGATCGGCGCGCAATCGCGCAGCCTCTTGGATTTTGCCGCGGCCAACGCGGCAACGCTGCAAAAGTCACTGGGCGCGGCGGATAGCGTGTTGCTGAATGACTATCTCTATTCCATCAGAGAAATTGAACGCCAGATTCAGAAAATCGGCGATCAGGATTTTTCCAACCTCGACCTGCCAGAGGCGCCCGCGCGCGTGCCGCCCAATTTCGAGGATCACATCAACCTGATGTTCGACCTGATGGCCATCGCCTGGCAGGCGGATCTGACCCGAGTATCGACACTGATGATGGCCGCCGAAGTCAGCATGTTGACCTACAACCAGATTGGCGTTTCCGATGCCTTTCATCCGCTGTCGCATCATCAGAACAACCCGGATAAACTCGAGCGCCTGGCGAAAATACAGACTTATCATTCCCAATTATTCGCCCGCTTCCTCAAGAAACTGCAAGACACCCCCGATGGCGCTGGCACGCTGCTGGATCATGCGATCCTGCTGTACGGCAGCAACATGAGCAATTCCGATCTGCACGATGCCGATCCCTTGCCCTGTGCCGTGTTTGGCCATGCCTATGGCAGGCTCAAGGGTGGCCAGCATCTGCGTTACCCGGCCAATACGCCCTTGGCGAATTTGCTGTTGACCTTGTTGCACAAAGGCGGCATCGAAGTGGCAGCGCACGGCAACAGCACGGGAACTTTGGCGGAGGTGTGACATGAGCCTGCATCGTCTGGGTGCGCAGACACGCTGCCTCGTTACTGCGCTGGCGCTCTTGCCCATGGCCACCGTTGGGGCAGCGCTGCCGGAGTTGGTCGAAACGGGGCAACGCGCCGCCGCGCTGGCCGCGCTCGAACACGGCGCTGACGTGAACGAGCGTTCCAGAGATGGCACCAGCGCGCTGCACTGGGCGGTTTACCAGGGAGATGAGGATTTGGTGGAACGTCTCATCCAATACGGCGCAGAAGTAAATCAGGCTAACGACTATGGCGCCACGCCGCTTTCCACCGCCGCGATCGCTGCCGATGCCACTATCATCGGTGTCTTGCTCGATGCCGGCGCCAACGCCAATGCCCGCAATGCCGACAATGAAACCGCGCTCATGCTGGTAGCGCGCGCTGGCGGCGCTCAAGCCGCGCGTTTGTTGCTGGCGCAGGGCGCGGAAGTCGAGGTGGCGGAAAACCTGGCGGGGCAAACCGCCTTGATGTGGGCCGCCGCGTACCGGCAGCCTGAGATGGTGCGTCTCTTGCTCGAGGCTGGCGCCAAGGCCGATGCTGCCAGCACGTTTCGGGACTGGCCGCGTATCGTCACCGCGGAGCCGCGCATCAAAATACTGCCGAGCGGTGGCCTCACGCCACTGCTCTATGCTGCGAGAGAGGGCTGCGCTGAGTGTGTTGCCGCGCTACTGCAAGCGGGAGCGGATAGCGATCAGAGCGATCCCTGGGGCGTCACACCGCTGGCGCTGGCGCTGCTCAACATGAATTTCGAGGTGGC
>JAIRJU010000165.1 GCA_031260485.1 Pseudomonadales bacterium
TCCGCGCATCATTGTCCTCGTCGTGTCCATACCCTATACGACAAAGATGGGAATACTTTCAAATAATTCAATGAACTTCTAACTCAGGACACTAGGGCTCAAGGCCGCGAACGTCTGGCAAAGGCGATCACGCGCGCCAAGGCCTCCAGTGACAGCCGGAACGAATCCACCACGAATTTCAGCGTTACCCACGCCAGCACGCGCAGACGCCGGCGCCACGGCAAGGCGGTGAGGCCGTCAGTGGCATCGAAATAAGGCACCAACTGCGGATGACGCAGCAATACACGGCGCAGCGGAGGGCACAACCACGCGGCGGTCAGCGCGGCAAAGCCAAAGAACACCAAAGCGGGAAACAGCGGCAGCACCGCGCCAAGCACGCCAAGCACAAGGCACAGCCCAAGAAACAGCAGCGCTAGCACTTTCTCGAACCAGTGGGCTGGCCCGCTGCCAGCCCCAGGCCGGGCGCGCTCGCTTCCTGAAGAGCCGCTGCCGTAAAGGTAGCGATCGTAACGTTCGTGATTCATGATGCAGCGCTCCGCCCTGTGCCTTTCAATAGTAGTGTCTTTCAGTAGTAATAGAACGGAGCCTGGCGCGGTTTGATCGGCGCCACCAGGAAATACAGAATCCAGGCGAACCAAGACAGGCACACGATGGCGAGAATCCAGCACAACTTTTCGCCGCCCGTGGTTTTGTTGGAACTGGCAATCAGCAGAATCGGCAGCAGCCAGATGAGAAAGGCGCCAGCGGCCACCGCCAGCGCGGCGCCGACAGTCACTAGCGGCACCAGCAGCATGGCGGCGCCGCAGAACACGATGAACAACAAGGCAAACAAAACACTCATGGCGGATTCCTCTGGTTGAAAGTGTGGTTGATAGGGCGGACGCTAGGTGCGGTAAGATTGACCGGCGCCGCTACAGCCAGAGGTAGCGAATTTCGTGCCAAGTTAAAAAGCTCTTTTGTTTCAACCAATTAAGTTCAAAAGCAGCCGCCACGACCTACGCCTTTCGCCAAGGTTTGGCCAGTTTCACCAAGTTGCATTCAGGCTTTTTATCCCGATATTCTGTGCCAACTGTTTTGCGCCAACCCCCAACACCGAGATTCCCATGGCCAACTGGCTCACCCAACACAAAGAAAACCTGCAACAACGCTATCGCAACACGCTGCGGGAAAAAGCCATCGCTCGCGCCAAGGTGGAGATCGCCCTGGCGGGCAAGCGTGTGACGGATTACGACGAAGACCAATTGGAAGTCATTGTCAAAGCCGAGGAAGGCAAGGTGCTGGAGAAGTACCGCAACTCCGCCTTCGTGATCGTGCTTTTGGCGCTGGGGCTGAGTTGAGGACGCAGGCGTGATCAATCAGTTCCTGCGCCTGGGCTTTCTGGTCGTCACCGGCCGCTTCTTCAAACCCCGTATCAGAGGCTTGATGTTGCTGGCCGTGGTGTGGGTGGTGCTGTGGTTCGTGCATTCGGAATACGTGAGCTACGTGGAATTATCGAACGATCGTTCCTTTGTGCTTTACGCCTCGCTGGCCAAGCTCGTGCTGTATTCGCTGTCGGTGGGCTGCTATGTGCTTCTGGTGGAACGTCCGCTATGGCCGCAGCCAGTCAAAGCGCCGCTGCCTGTCACCTCCCCCGCCGCCACGCCAGCCGCTGCCACGGCGCCCAAAGCCAGCGATGATGGCTTTGGCTTTCTGCGCCATGGCGAGCCCTTGAAAAGCCCCGCCGAAACGCCCTCCCTCAAACCCGCCAAGGCGCCATCCGCTACCAGCGCGCCCCTCACCGCCGCGCCACCCGCACCGCGCGTGCTGGCCGAAGGCGATGACGGCTTTGATTTTTTGCGCCGTAAGGATCAGTTGAAATATCCAATAAAAACCGTTGATTCCATAAACGCCCTCACCCAAGAAGCGCCCAAGTAAGGCACTACGCCTCAGTACCAAAAACGCAGGCCCACCAGCCAACTGGTTTCCCACGCCGTGCGCGCCGACTCGAGCGGCGCTGCGCTGCCTTCATGCACTTCTCGACGTTCCACACCGATGTAAGGCGCGAATTCGCGGCGCCATTCATAACGTAGCCGCAGCCCCAACTCGGCATCGCCCAGCCCGCGCCCGATGTGCGCGGCGGCATCGCGGGTGAAGCGGTAATCAAATGCAGCGCGCGGTTGCAGAATGAGACGCTGCGTGAAGCGTAGTTCATAATCCGCCTCCAGCCGTGCGCTCAGCGCGCCGCGTTCGCTCAAAAAGCCCGCAAGATTCAGCTCGAACCAATAAGGCGCAAGCCCCATCAGCCCCAGCACCGCGTAGTGGCGCGGCGCTCCCTCGCCAGCGTCCACACGCAGGCCGCTCTGTAAATCCCAGTACGGCGCCACGGCGCGGCTGTAGAGCAACTGCATTTCACCATGCGCCAGCGCACTGGCGGCAGTATCGTACTTGCCTTCGGTTTTGAACCACGCTTTGTTCAGATCCGAGCCGTACCAGCCTTGGGCTCCCCACTGCAAGGCGTCACGCACTGGCAAGTATTCAACGCGCTCGCCCAGTATCGAGCCGGTATACGCGCCGCCATGTTCTTGCAGCACATATTCTTGCAACATATGTTCTTGCGTATGTTGCGCGGCGCTGTGCTCCTGCGCCTGAAGCGGCAGCGACAACAGCGCCGCCGAAAATAACCACCATGAACGCATTAGATCGCCTCCCGTACCGATACCACCCGCATCATGCCGGCGTGCATGTGGTACAGCAGATGGCAATGAAACGCCCACTCGCCAGGCGCGTCTGCGGTAATGTCGAGGGCGGCTTTTTCGCCTGGCTTGAGCACCAGAGTGTGCTTGCGCGGCGGATTGACATCATCGCCAGTGACCACCTCGAAGAACATGCCGTGCAAGTGAATGGGGTGCGGCATCATGGTGTCGTTGACCAGCCACAAGCGCAGGCGCTCGCCGAGGCGAAACAGAATCGGGCCCTTCACTTCGGTGAAATTCAGCCCATCGAAAGACCACATATAGCGTTCCATATTGCCGGTCAGATGCAGCTCCAGTTCGCGCTCTGGCGCGCGCGCATCGGGCTTCGGCGCGAGGCTGTGCAGATCGGTGTAAACCAGCACGCGATGCGGCTCATGCTCTAGCCCCAGCGGCCGCTCGCCCAAGCGATTGATCGGGTGGCTCGCCACGCTGGCGACGCCAGGGCCGCTGGCATGATGATGCGGGTACGGTGTCATGGCGGCATCCGCTGGCTGCGGCATGGCGTGATTCATTGTGGAATGATCCATGCCCGGCATCGCGGGCATTGATGCCATATCGTGGGCGGCGCCGTGTTCCATCTCGCCCATGCCCATGTCTTTCATCGTCAGAAGCGGACGCGGGCGCGGCGGCGGCAGGGGCGCCTGCATCCCCATGCGCGGCGCCAGCGTGGCGCGGGCATAGCCGTAGAAATCACTGGTTTGTGCCAGCACGGTGTAGGCGCGGTCTTCACGCGGCTGCACGATGACATCGTAGGTTTCCGCAGTGCCGATCTGGAATTCGTCGGTTTCCACCGGCTGCACGTTGCAGCCATCCGCCTGCACGATCGTCAGCGGCAAGCCCTCGATGCGCACGTTGAACAGGCTCATCGACGCGGCATTGATGAAGCGCAAGCGCAGGCGCTCACCCGGTGTGAACAGCGCGGTGAAGTTTTCCGCTGGGCTGTGGCCGTTGACGAGATAGGTGTAGGTAGCGCCGGTGACATCGGCAAGATCGGTGGGATCCATGCGCATACTGCCCCACATCATGCGCTCGGCCAGCGTAGCGTCGAGCCCGTCCGCGCGCAGATCGCGGAAAAAATCCAACACCGTGCGCTTTTGAAAGTTGTAACTGCCTTCCATGCTCTTGAGCTTGGCGAACACGCGGCGCGGTTCTTCAAAGGTCCAATCCGACAGTAGAATCACGTATTCGCGGTCATAGGCGAAAGGCTCCGGCTCGCGCGGATCAATGATGAGCGGGCCGTGATGGCCAAGCTGTTCCTGCAAGCCTGAGTGGCTGTGATACCAGTAGGTGCCCGCCTGCCGCAGCGCAAAACGGTAAGTGAAGCTCGTTCCCGGCGCGATGCCGGCGAAGCTCACGCCAGGCACGCCATCCATCGCCGCGGGCAGCAACAGGCCGTGCCAGTGGATGGAAGTGGCCTCAGCCAGCGCGTTGTGTACGCGCAAGCTCACTTCATCACCTTCGCGCCAGCGCAGCAAAGGCGCGGGAAATTGCCCATTGATGCTGATGGGCTGGGCGCGTTTACCGGCGATTTCTCGCGGCATTTGCGCCACATGCAGGTCGGTGTCGTTGCTGTAGATCAGCGCGTCAGCGTGCAACCCTGTAGCGGCGGCGCGCGCCCAGGGCGGCAGCAACGCCTGCCAGGCCAGCGCGCCGCCCAACGTCGCCGCCTGTTGTAAAAAAGCCCGTCTGCTCATGGTCAGACTCCCAAGTCATCCGCGATTGAAGGCCCCTCTCCCGCACGCGGGCGAGGGGCGAATAATGTCAGCGATGTGACCAAACACGCGCTAAGCAGCGTGGGCAGGAGGGCGGAACGGCAGCGAGGGAGTGGTTTGCGGCAGCGCCAAAGCGATACCGGGCGAAGCCAAGGGAAAAACAGCAGGCGCTTGCGGCGCCAGCGCCGCGGCTGGTAGCACCGAATGCGCGCAGGACTGCGCACAATCGAGCAAGCTGGCAAACACTGGCGGCAGCATTCTGCTGGCGGCGCCATCCACAGCAACCTTATCCACAGTAACCTTATCCACAGCAGCCTTGGCTGAGGGCAGCGCCTCTGCATGGTGATGATGCGCCATCTCCATCTGCGGCGCCGCTTCAGACGCCGCCGTTTGCATGACCGCGCCGCCCAGGCAGCAAGCCATGAACGCGTTGGCAAGCAGTTGCCCGCTCACTATCAGCAAGAGGCTGAACACGACCATGAAGCGTTGGCTGGGGTGCATGAGGAAAGAATACGCGCAAATTCAGCTTACGGCCTGAGCCAATACGAGGCATGGCAGGTTTCGCACGCCTGGTTGAGAGCAGCGCCGGTTTCGGTGAGCGCGAGAATGTTACGGCGTTCGATCGGGGCGATGATTTGCCGCGCCAGATCGCCCATGCCCACGGCGATCGCATTCCAGTCATCGAGATTGCGCGCGCGGCGCTCGGCGATTTCCGCGGCGGTGTATTGGTAATTCTGGCGCACCGCTTCATAAGCGGCGCCGCCGATGTCGCGCCCTTCGAGCGTGAGGCCGTGTGAGGCTTCGAGCAAGATCGTCACGCTCTGGTGCAGGCCGTCCCAATCCATGTCGTTCACTGGCATGGTTTCTTGTACACCGCTTTCGGTGGCAATGTAGCTTACCGAGCGCCAGACACGCTGCGCGTTGGGCCCGATCACATCGCGCATCAATTCGTGCAAGCTGACGCTGGGCGCCGCTGGCTGCGAAGCCGCTGCCGATAGGGCCAGATCTGCGGGAGGCGATGGCACTTCCTGCGTTTGCGCGGCCGCATTGGACTCATTCGCCGCCAGAGCCTCCGGCAAAGCGGCGGGAGGCGGCGCCTCACCGCAGGCGCTGAGCAGCAATACGGCGATTGCGGTCAATAATGCAGGGGCTCGATTCATCATGGC
Source organism: Pseudomonadales bacterium (assembly GCA_031260485.1). Classification (GTDB taxonomy): domain Bacteria; phylum Pseudomonadota; class Gammaproteobacteria; order Pseudomonadales; family Pseudohongiellaceae; genus CAILUG01. The sequence continues at coordinate 5,611 of JAIRJU010000165.1, forward strand.
GTTACCTGTTCAGTTCCGTTCGTTCAATTTATCAGATCGGTGCGCCACTCGAAATGCGACGCTCGTGCCAAATAAAGTCTATCGGGCGGATTTTCGCCTGGTTCGGGGCGAAATCTTGCCACAATTCAGCGTAAGTGCGTTGTAGCTGCGGATGCTTTTCTTTGGGCGCAAGAATCGCCAGCGGCCACAGCACGTAAGCAAAACGCGTGAAATCAGGACGCGGCAACTGCACGCCCTCCACACGGCCTTGGAGTTTGCCATAAGTCAAAAGGTCGAGGTCGATGTTCACCGCGCCCGCAGGCAGCGTGGACGCTTGCCGCCCCAGCTTGGTTTCGAGCTGCTTGAGCCACTCCTGCAATGCTCCTGGTGTCAGTTCGGTGTCGATGGCGGCGACCAGATTCAGATAAGGCGTGCCGTTGCCGCCTTCGGCCTCGCTCGCAAATACCGGCGACAAGGCCAGATCGTGGAATTGCAACAGCAAGGCATCGAGCGCGGCGGCAAGCTGCTCCTGCGCCTGGTGATTACTGCCGATGCCAAGATAGACGCGCGGCATGGCATCAAGGCGCCTTGAGGGTGAGAGAAGGCGTGAGCGCGGACGTGAGGCTGCCACGCTCGATGATGATGCCCACCGCACGCGCGCCGGTAAGCGCCGCTGGCTTGCCAACCTTCACCCGCACCCAGGGCACGCCGAATTCACGCAGCACCAGCGTGGCTACTGCCTCCGCCAGAGTTTCGAGCAACGTGAACCGGCTCTGTTCGATGTAGTCGCTAACCCTCATGCTGACGCGCTTGTAATCGAGCACATACGCCACATCGTCGGTGGCGGCGGCGGCGCGGATGTCATGCGCCATGTCGAGATCCACCGTTACTGGCTGCTTGATCTCGCGCTCCCATTCGTACACGCCGATCACGGTTTTCACTTCCAATTCTCTGATATAGATGATGTCCATCCCTTGTCCTGTCATAGGGTGCCTGTCATGGAGTGCCTGCACATGGGGTAAGTGAAGCGGCGCCGGTGGGCTGCACCGGCAGCAAGGTTTCCAGGTTCCAGCGGGGGCGTACCACAATGCCGAGATCGTCATGCTGACCCGCCAGCAAACGCTGGCAACCCGCGAACGCAATCATGGCGCCATTATCGGAGCAAAAACGCAAGGCCGGGCAATACAAGCTGGCATCTGCGGCGCGCGTCATCTTTTCCAAGGCCGCGCGCAAGCGGGTATTGGCGCTGACGCCACCCGCAATGAGCAGCCGCTTGCAGCCGGTGTACTCGAGCGCGCGCCGGCATTTGATGACCAGCGTACTCACCACGGCGTCTTCAAAGGCGCGGGCGATGTCGGCGCGCGTTTGCGCGTCCAACGCGCCTTGCCCGCCGTGTGCGTTGACGGTATTCAATACGTAAGTTTTAAGACCGCTGAAACTGAAATCGAGCCCAGGGCGGTTGATCATCGGGCGCGGAAACTCGAAACGGCCCGCCGTGCCGCGCTCGGCCAGCGCCGCTACCTGCGGACCACCGGGATAAGGCAGGTTCAGCATCTTGGCCACTTTATCGAAGGCTTCGCCAGCGGCATCATCCAAAGATTCACCCAACAATTTATACGCGCCGATGCCCGCCACCGCCACCAGTTGCGTATGGCCACCGGACACCAAGAGCGCCACGAAAGGAAAGGCCGGGCGCGGCTCGCTCATCAGTGGCGCCAAGAGATGACCTTCCATGTGATGCACCCCCAGCACCGGCACCTCCCAGGCAAAGCCCAGCGCGCGGGCGATGGCGCCACCGACCAGGAGCGCGCCAGCCAGCCCCGGCCCCGCCGTATAGGCGATGCCATCGACGTCGCTGCCGCGGCAAGCGGCCTGTTCCAATACGGCATGAATCAGTGGCAGCGTTTTACGGATGTGATCGCGCGACGCCAGCTCAGGCACCACCCCGCCATAGAGGCGGTGCAGGTCGATCTGGCTGTGCAGCGCCTCGGCCAGCAAGCCTTTGTGGCTGTGGTAAAGCGCTACGCCGGTTTCGTCGCAAGAGCTTTCTATACCTAGAACTAACATGCGATACCTAGAACCAACATGCTATACCTGACTTAGAAGCAACATGCTATGCCTGAAACCAACATGGGGTGGGAGGGGGATGCCAGGAAAAAAGATGCGAATCATAGCATAGCGAGGCCACCAGACCCTGCCAGTCAAGGATGGAACTTTTGGCGGGTAGCGCCGCTCTAATACGGTTGTCGTTGACAGATAATGGCCAAATTCTGACAACAAAGTTAAGCAATTGTGAATAAGTGCTGGCAATGTGCGCCAAATTCTGGCACTTTCCCGGCCAGCCTGATTTTACCGCTGAGTTTTGGACCTCCTCCGAACGATAGGAACAAATGAGAGGAGCAAACGAGAGGACCGAACGACAGGACAGCGATCGACCCAGGCTTCAACGTAAGTATGACTCGTAACCGTACTCCACGGTTTTTAACCCTGCCAGGGTGTCGCCACCCGGCCCGTAGCAACCTACTTATTTAGAGAAATTTTCGTGCATCCAACTTTTATTCGTTCAGCCAGCATCCTGCTGCTTCCCTTGGGTCTTTATGCTTGTACCACCGCTGTCAAAGTGCCTCCCGCGGCGGAACCCGCCATGACGGCGCTGGATCGGCAGCGTTATGAGCCGGTCATCGAAAACCTGGTGACACAGGCCGTCCTGCGGCGCTATACCCCGGTCGACCCTCCCGCCCTGGCGCCAACGCCAGAGGCACCGGCACCAGCCCCCACCGTGGTTGCGATGACCGCCAACCGCGTGGTGGAACGCGCCATCAACGACTTCCTGCAAAACCGCCGCACGCTGGCGGAATCCTGGATCGGCCGCAGCCACATCTATTTCCCCATGATCGAGCAGATCTTTGCCGCAGAAGGCGTGCCGGATGAGCTTAAATATCTCGCGCTGAACGAAAGCGGGCTCAACCCCACGGCGGGCAGCCACGCTGGCGCCATGGGCCTGTGGCAATTCATGGCCCCTACCGCGCGTGGCGAAGGTTTGCGCGTGGATGACTGGGTAGATGAACGCCGCGATCCCGAAAAAGCCACTCGCGCCGCCGCGCATCACCTCAAGGCGCTGCACGAGGATTACAACGGCCGCTGGCATCTGGCGCTGGCCGGCTACAACTGTAGCTACCGCTGCATCAGCCGCGCCGTGGAAAAGGCAGGCGGCACCATGGACGATCCGCCGAGCTATTGGGATGTCTACCCGTATTTACCGCAGGAAACCCGCGAGTTCGTGCCGCACTACATTGCTACTGCGCTGATCGTGTCGAACCCTGGATTTTACGGCATCGCCAACGAAGACCTGGGCCAGGAGTTCGCCTATGACCGCGTGTGGATCAAAGGCATGTTGAGCCTCGCGGACGCGGCGCGTTTCGCCGGCACCAATCTGGCCTCGATCAAGAATCTCAACCCTGCCCTACTGCGCACTGCGCTGCCCAATGACAACGACCCCGTCGCGCTCAAGCTTCC
>JAIRJU010000256.1 GCA_031260485.1 Pseudomonadales bacterium
TCCTCGCTTTCTTGCGTGGTGAACCAGAGCGAACCGATGTACTGAAGCTGGGCGCACATGAAGGGATGCGGCTCAATGGGAATCGGCCCGGCCACGCCGCCAATCTGCACGATGCGTCCGCCCTTGGCCATGGCGCTCATTGCCGCCACCGACAAAGCGGCAGGCGACTGCGCGCCCAGGGTGTCGAGCATGGCGTCAACGCCGCCGGGCGCAGCGTCGAGAATTTGCTGGCGCAGGGTTTCGGGCGCGCCAACCGGGACCGGTACGACGCGCCCTGGATCAAGCGTGCGCAGCTTGGCCAGCGCCTCTGCACCACGGGCGGCGACCAGCACCTTCTCCGCGCCAAAAGCCAGCGCCAGCAAAACTGCGCCCACGCCCAAGGTGCCGGAAGCGCCCAGGATGAGCATGGTTTCGCCCGGTTTGAGGCGTGATTTGTTGATACCGCCGTATGACGTGCCCAGGTAACCCAGGCGGGCGGCGTGTTCGAATGACACGTTGGCGGGCAAGCGAACCAGGTTTTCCACGGGCGCTTTCATGTATTGGCCGTAGCCTGCGTAGGGATACTGCTTGAATACCTCCTTGGAACCCGGCCCGAAACCAAAGTACCCCATGAAGGTATAGGCATCGCAGCGCGGCGTATCGCCTTGGCGGCAATGACGGCATTCGCCGCAGCCCAGGCCGGGATTCACGTAAACCCTGTCGCCGGCCTTGAAAGCACGCACCGCGCTGCCCACTTCGGTGACCACGCCAGCCGCGTCGAGGCCGAAGATCGCCGGCAACTCGGGCAGCGGCAGGAACGGATACCACTCGGGAAAGTGCGTGGTGACGTTGATCAGGTTGGGGATCACCCCGCAGGTTGCCACCTTGACCACTACATCGTGCGGGCCGGGTTGCGGCATGGGAACCTGGTCAAGTTGGAATTTGCCGCCGATTTCATGCAGGCGGGCTGCTGTCATGGTGGACATAGGTTTGCCTCTCGATTGATGAGTTTCACAAGAAACTCTGGTTTTGGCCGTGCTTCATTTCTGCAAGAAATCCCGCACCAGGCGATTGAACCTGTCGGCACACTCCCACTGCACCCAATGGCCGCAGCGGTTGAATACATGCAGTTCGGAATTCGGGATGTTGGCCAGCAGACGCAAGCCGGTTTCCATGGGAACGAAGCGGTCGTCGCGGCCCCAGATTACGAGAGTCGGAGCCTGGATTTCGCCCAGCCGGGAACCGAAATCAGGGAACGGACGGGGATTGGCGTCCAGGCTCTTGACATAATTTTCCAGGTGGTCGCGCCGTTGCAGCATGTTCTCCAGGCGGGTCTGGTACAGCGCCTCGGTCAGGTCGCTGGTGTCGTAGACGAACACCGTCATCATTTTTTTCAGATTCTCGATGCTGGGGTCGCGGTACAGGGCATTGATGAGTTTGATGCCTTCGGCTGGCGTCAGCGTAAACAGCCCCGTTCCGCCGGTACCGCCACCCATCAGCACCAGCTTGTTGACGCGCGCCGGGTTGGTCAGCGCGAAGGCCACCGCGCTGTGCCCGCCCATGGAATTGCCGATGATGTGGATCCGTTGCAGGCCGAGTTTGTCGGCCACGGCTTTGAGTACGCGAGCGTTCAAATCCGAGCGAGAACCAGTGCTGACGATGGAATCGCTCTTGCTCCAACCTGGGCAATCCATCAGGATGACGCGATAGCCAGCTTGCACCAGTGGCTCCACGTTGCGTAGGAAATTGGCCCAGCCGCTGGCGCCGGGGCCTGAGCCATGCAACATCACCACGGTTTCAGCGCCCTGGCCGCAATCGTTGTAGTGGATGTTCAGTTCCTGCCCATCTTCTTCGATGCGGACGAACCGGCTGGTGCCTGTTTCGGTGATCTCAGTGCTCATGAAGTCTCCTGTTAAACGCGAATCAAAGCGCCAGCGAGCGGGCGCTCAATGCGCCGTAGCCCGCGATCCACTCCGGTATGGCCCGGTACCAGGGTGCCCCCGCTTCGTAAGCCCCGAACACCGACAAGGCGGCGAAGGCAGCCACCCATGTCTTGACTTCATGAGCCGAGCGGCCCGCCAGCGCGGATAGTTCACCGTTGTGGATGGCATCCAGCTCGGCCCAGTTGCCCGCGACCAGCAAGTCCATGAAATAGCAGTCCCATGCAGGATTGAGCGGGTGCAGCGTGTTCTGATCCTTGGCAAAAGCGCGTCCGGCGTCGATGGTGCGCTGCGTGCGCGCTTGGCGCTCGTCGGGCGGCAGGTTGCGGCCACTGCCCAGCAGGCGATCGGTTGTATGCGCATCGGCAGTTGCCAACTGTGGTACCGGCGGCTGGTGAGACAAACCGCCCGAGCCGAGCAGCAACACCCGCAGGCCCAGCTTTTTCGCGTAGTCGCCCACCGCTTCCCCCAGCATACGGGCGCGGCGGAAGGTCGGCAGCGGCGTGGCGACCGAGTTGATGAAAATGGGAATGGTCGGGCGGCGACCCAGCCCGCCCAGCAAAAATTCCAGCGGTTGCGCGAAACCGTGATCAACCTGCATGC
>JAIRJU010000262.1 GCA_031260485.1 Pseudomonadales bacterium
TCAACATTAGTTGTGCCTTCGGTCTTCCGCGCATCATTGTCCTCGTCGTGTCCATACCCTATACGACAAAGATGGGAATACTTTCAAATAATTCAATGAACTTCTAACTCAGGACACTAGATAAAATTGGATAAAGCTGGATGGGGTTCCGGTGTTGATACCGGAATCCCTTCCTCGTTACAGATCCATTCCAACTTCATTATTCCAATACCAGCCCCCTTTTTACACGCGGAGGGCATTTCAGTTTTTTTGACTGATCGAACCTTAATCCCTCACGCGTAACGCCTGAACTCCGGCTGGCGTTGCAGCACGGCATTCACTTCACTGAATTCCAATACCGAGCCGAGCGGCACAGGTAAACGCAGTTTGCGGGCAACGTCGCTGGCCGAGATGAGACCGCGCACTTCTTGCGATTGCGCATCCACCACCAGCGCGTGCTGGGCGCGCTCTTCACGCAGGGTGTACAGCACATCGTGCACCGTGGCATGGTGCAGTTCTTCATAACCCAAGGCATGGAGTTGTGCGCGCGGCTGCATCAGATCCTGCACCTGTACTTCGGCGCGGTGGCTGCCGCCGGCCACGGCGCGAATGATCCGGTCTTCGCTCAAATCCGCGAGGCTGATGACGCCGATGAAGCGCTCCTGCGCATCCAGCACTAGCATCAATTTGACGTGCGCCCGCTGCATCAAGCCTTCCACATCCACGGCACTGGCGGAGGCTTCGATCACCACCGGTACGTGCACGTCGAAATCGGTGAAGATCACGGCGGCGGGTGAGCGTAAGGTTATCTGGGTGTCGGCGGAGGGATGACGAATGCCGTGGGCGTGATCCAGATTGAAGAGTTTGAGTTGTTTCATGCTACCTCCTGCAAAAAGCCGGTTAACCGGCACTACTGATAATCGGACAAAAAGAGCCGGACAAAGAACCGGACAAAGAATCGAACACGGCAATCACCGTTACCCGAATATGGGGGCATCCTCGCCCATCACCAATCCGCTACATCATCCAGGCGTCATTTAATCGTAGCAGCCCTGTGCTGAATCTTCAGTACAAATAGACCGCCTCGAACCGCGCCAGCGGCGCCATGCGTGCGCGATTCAGCGAGAGCAGACTGCCGTTGAGTGAATAGTTGTCGGCATTGCGCAGCGCTTCATGCAATTGCGTTTCCAGTTCCATGCCCGTAATACAGCCGCGCAAGGTGGAGATCAGGTTGTTGAAACGAAGCCTGAGCACCGCTTCATCGAGCGTGAAGGTGCCAGAGAAATTGTTGCAGCCGCCAAAGCCCGCCACGAGATTGCCCTCGCGCCGCAGCACGAAGTACGGCGCGGCGCTCGGGTTTTCCACCGGCTTGCCATTGAGTTCGATCAGCCGCCACTGTTGTTCGAGTACGGTGGTGGCGAGCTTGGAGAGCACGTAGTTCTGTGAAAAATCGCCGCTGATGCGGCTGCCATCGAGCGCGAGACGAAACAATTGATTCTCACCGACGGCATAGCGTGTCGGCTCTTCGCCCGCGAAGATCACGGTGTCACCCACCTCGTTCCAGGTGAAATCCCCCATCTCCGAAAACACCACATTGTTCTCGTCGCCGAGATAGCGCGAAAATTCGTCGTAGCTGCCATCATCACGCAGCACGACGACGACTTCGATCCCTTCGCAATCGGCGCAAGGCAGCACGCCACGATAGCTACCCGCCCAATCCAAGGCCGTGCGTGCGCTGTGTTCGGCGTCGGCAATGGTGTTTTCGGCAATGGCGTTTTCGGCAATATCGTTACCGGCAGCGTCGTTATCGGGAGCCCTGAACCTACAGCCACTCACAGCCAGGATCATGAGAGAAATCAACAACAGCGAAATGCGGGGCCTTGTCATGGATCGAATCTCCTTTTCATCGCGTGCCTCTGCTCGAGTTTTTGCGAGGGCTGTCATGGGATCAATTTCCAACGATGCAGTGATTCATCATAGTGAATCGCCTTGCATCGTCAAGCTAAAGCATCGCCAAGCCAAAAGCCCTCCTTGAAGAGCAGAGCGCATCCCCCTGCAACGCGTCGCTCGAGTATCCTTGCCACATGAAAAGTCTTACCCATGATCTTCCCAGTACCCGCGAACTCCGTTGGCTGGCTCCCATTGGCCTGGTGTGCCTGGTGCTACCCGCCCTGTTGCCCGCGCATGAAGCACCAGGCGCTTTCAATGCGCTGCATTGGGCGCTGGCGGCCTGGGGATTTTGGTTGCCAATCTGGTTTTTAGCCTGGCAGCGGCGCGCGCACAATCGCAGCGATGAGAAGGCAGCGCCATTTCGTGATCTCGGCTGGGGCAATCGCTTGACGCTGCTGCGCGGTCTTTTGCTGGCGGCGTTGGGCGGCTTTGCGCTGCAACCGGCAGGCACGCCATGGCTGCCAGCGGCGTGCTATGGCAGCGCCGCGCTGCTCGATCGTCTCGATGGCGAAGTGGCGCGCCGCACGCGCCATTGCAGCGAACTCGGCGCCGCGCTCGACACACTCTATGACGCGCTCGGCCTGGTACTGGCGCCGCTGGTGGCGCTGCGGCTCGGCAAGCTGCACGAAAGTTATCTGTTGACCAGCGTGGCCTATTACTGGTTTGTGGCGGGCCTCTACTGGCGGCGCTGGCATGAGCAGCCCGTGCATCCGCTGTTGCCGAGCGCGCTGCGGCGCACACTGGCCGGTTGCCAGATGGGGTTCGTGGCACTGGTGCTGTGGCCCACGCTGGCCGCGCCGCTGACACGCTGGCTGGGGCTGTGTTTCATGCTGCCGCTTTTGCTTGGCTTCATGCGGGATTGGTGGCAGGTCAGTGGCCGTTACGATCCGCAAAGCCCCGCCAATACGGCGCGGCGGCAACGCTGTTCCGCCATTTTGGAATTTTCGGTATTGCCCGGCTTGCGTGCCGTACTGATGGTGGCGCTGCTATTGTCGCCAACGCTCTCTTGGCCGGTGGCGGTGCTCGCTGTGGCCTTGGGCGCTGGTTGGTTGACACGCCTGGCCAGCATTCTGCTGCTGGTACTGCTGGCCTGGGATTTTCAAGGCAGCAGCGTCGCTGCGCTGACGCTGTTGCAAAGCGCTAGCGCCGTGGCCTTGCTGCTATTGGGCGGTGGACGCTTCAGCCTTTGGCGCGCTGACGACACCTTGCTGCGGCGCACAACTGCCGCGTAGGCTCAACCAAACGCGCGGCGATACGCCGCCCAGCACGTGGCGTTTTCCCACAGTTTGACCTGGATGTTGCCGCTGCCCGGCGGCGCGATGCGCGCCAGCAACTGCTCGCAGAGAATGCGGCTGAAGTGTTCAATGCTGGGATTGAGGCCAGAAAATTCCGGTTTATCGTTGAGCAGCGCATCGCGGAAATATCCCACCACGGCCTCGAGCGCGGCCTCGAGCGCCACGATGTCCACCAGATAACCATGCCGATCCAGCATGGCGCTTTCCAGGCTCAACTCCAGCACATAGGCATGGGCGTGCGTGAAATTTTCACGGCCCCAGTCGCCGCCGATCAGATAGTGGTTGGCAATGAAATCACGGGTAACGGCAACGGTGTACATGCGGGTTCCTGTTTAATTTGATTAAATGGTCAATAAATAAATAACGCTTGCAAGGGCGCGGCATGGCGCTCGTGCAGACGCTGGTAAAGTTCGGGAGCTTGCGTCAACGGCACGCGCAGGTCGATCCAACGTTCTGGCTGCACGCGCTGCAATTGTGCCCAGGTAGTATCGAAGCGGCGCGCTTTGCTCCAGCGCCCCGCCAAGGCCGGCGCCAGCGTGCTTACCTGGCTGGTCACGATGCTGACGCGGTTACGGTGCACAGCGCCGCCGAGCGGCAACGCGCACGATTTATTGCCGTACCAACTGCCCACCACGATGCGGCTGCAATAGCCACTTAAGTCCAATGCCAGCGCCAAGGCTTGCGGTTCGCCGCTCAGCTCAAACAGCAGATCCACGCCGCCTTGCGCAGCGAGTGCTGCGGCGAGCGCGGCGCGCTCTGGCGCTGTGCTTACGTCATGCGTAGACATCACCCCCAAGGCTTGTGCGCTGGCGCGGCGCTGTGGCTGCGGGTCGATGCCGTAAAGCGCGGCGAGCGGAAATTGCGCCAGAAGCGCGCTCGTCAGCAAACCGACGATGCCCAACCCCAGCACCGCGACGCGCTCGCCCAAGAGCGGCGCGCCATCGTGTACCAGGTTCACCGCGGTTTCCATGTTGGCGAGAAACACCGCCGCTTCATCGCTTACCGTCGCAGGCAGCGGTATCAAGGTGCTGGGTTCGGCCAGGTAGTGGCTGGCGTGCGGCTGAAACGCAAACACACGGCGGCCCAGCCAGCTGGCATCGACGCAGGCGCCGCACGCGATGACGCGCCCGACGCTGGCATAGCCATAACGCAGCGGATAGCCGTTTTGTTCCTGCAGCACCGGCAAGCTGCTGTCGAGGGCCAGCGCCTCGGGCAATTGACCGCGATAAACCAGCAATTCCGTACCAGCGCTGGGCGCCGAGCAACTCACCTGCACCAGCACTTCATTGGCGGCTGGTTCCAACAACACCTCGCGCACAGCGACGGTGTGCGGCGCGGTAAACCACAATTGTTGCGCGCGCACACTCATGCTGATTCACGCTCAATGCACCAATAAATACCGACCATTTCATTACAAAATCGCCTCATGCCGTATCCTCGCCCGCTTTTTCGCTATAGTGTAGGCGACCCCAGACAATCATATCGTCGCCCAAGCGCTCGCTCTGGAGCGGCGCGATGCGCGGCAACTGCGCCCTGCCGTGGCAGCCAAGTTCACCCACGGCCTTGTAACCACCCACCAACATCGGCGCGATGGTCAGCACCAGCGCATCAGCGAGCGCGGCGCGCAAAAACGCGGTGATGACATTGGCGCCGCCTTCCACCATCAGATGGCGGATGCCACGCTGGTACAAGCGTTCCAAGGCCGCGGGCAAGGCCACGTGGCCTTCATGATCAGCGGCTACTTGCAAGAATTCGGCACCCTCGCGCGCTGCGCCCGCCACGGTGGTCAACACCCAGCATGGGCGTTCGTGTTGGCAGAGGCGCGCCGCACGAGGCAAGCGCGCGCGGCTGTCGAGCACGATGGCTTGCGGGCTGGCGCCAGTCCAATGGCGCACGGTCAATTGCGGATCGTCGGCAAGCACCGTGCCAATGCCCACCAGGATGCCATCGTGCAGGCTGCGCAGTTGATGCGTGAGGCGGCAGGATTGTGCATTGCTCAATGCCAAGGTAGAACCCGGCTGAACCGCGATGCTGCCGTCCCAGCCTTGCGCATAACAGAGCGTCACGAAAGGGCGGGAGGCAAAACGGCAGGAGGCGTGGCTCGCTGCCAGCCATGTTTCAATTCGGGCGTTGAGAGTCATGCGCGCGATGACTGAGCGCTGGCGCAGCGCTTTGCGGCAACAAGTTTTGCGGCAACAAGTGCTGCATCCGCTGGGCCTTGGTAAGCAGATAGTGCGCATTCTCGGCATTCGCCGCCACGGCAAGCGGCACGCGCGCGCTGACACGAATGCCTTCGGCTTCCAGTGCGCGGATTTTCAACGGGTTGTTGGTGATGAGGCGCACCGCCTTCACGCCCAACTCTTCCAACATGCGCGCGGCCAGCGTGTAATCGCGCTCGTCGGCGTCGTGGCCGAGCATCAGGTTGGCGTCCACGGTGTCGTAGCCTTGATCCTGCAAATTGTAGGCTCGCAGCTTCG
>JAIRJU010000302.1 GCA_031260485.1 Pseudomonadales bacterium
GTTATACTGTTCATCGGAGACTTCCCCTTCGTTTGATTGGTCGTTTGCCCACATTCAATCATGGCACTCGATGCCGCGCGGTTGTACCGCTGAGGTGGGAGGTCTCCTTTTTACTCAACCAGGGCGGCTTCGCCGTTGGTTAATTCAGGGGTTAGGCTAAATTCAATCAATCGTTTCGCTCAAAGGAGTTGAAAATGTTGAGAGGCGGTTGTTGTTGTGGTGCCGTGGAGTACGAAATACGTCAGCTTGACTCTCCCATTGGTCATTGTTCTTGCCATACCTGCCGTAAATCACACGCTGCCGCATTTAATACGAGCGCTGGTGTAAAACATGAAAATTTCCGTTGGGTTCGAGGCCGGGATCAACTAAAGGCGTTTGAGTCATCTCCCGGAAAGTCGCGTTATTTCTGTTCAAACTGTGGCTCTCATCTCATTGCGCAGCGCATGGGGCAAGATCAAGTGATCTTGCGTGTTGCTACGCTGGATGATGACCCAGAGCAAAAACCAGCATTTCAGATCTGGAAATCACATGCGGTTGCGTGGCTTGAATATGGATCACACGTCCCTGCATATCCTGAATGGCAGCCGGGCCGTTTATAGCCGCCGGTCTGAAATTGCGTTCAACCTAGACGGCATCACCGGCGCTTAGTTTAGGCGTTAGGTTTAATAATCATTCCCGAAATTTTCTATGAGAGTTGTTTTTTTCTTATTATTTGTTGTATCGTTGCCCGCCATCGCCGATGCAGTAAGCGATCCGTGTCAAAGCGCGGCAACGCCTGCAATCAACGAATGCGCAGAAATAGCCTATCAAAAAACGGATAAAGCGCTAAATTCAGCGTATCAAACCGCACTGAAGCACCTTGAAGAAATTGATGATGCGCAACAGCGGGAAGCAACAAAAAAGTTACTCATTGAAGCACGGCGCCTCTATATTGCGTTCAACCCGGGCGGTGTTGCCGCTGGTTAATTTAGGTGCCAGGCCAGTTCAAGGAAGCTCCGTATGACCCTCTTTCGCGGTGGGTGCCTGTGTGGTGCTGTGCGTTATGAAACTACCGCTGAGCCCTTGAATCAAAGAGTGTGCCACTGCCGAGCATGTCAAAAAGTGATTGGCGCCGCTTTCAACGCTCGTGTGCTGATGCGCCTTGAAGATGTTGCTGTCTCTGGCCCTGTTGGCACCTTTCATTCCTCAGAGACACTTGAGCGCGGCTTTTGTTCGCGTTGTGGTTCAAGCATTTTTTCACGACGTATTTCTGCGGGTATTATTGGCCTGACCGCCGGTAGTCTCGACGATCCATCACTATTCAAACCCGACATGCACTTTTGGGTGTCATCTAAACAGCCTTGGCTAAAAATCGTAGACGATCTGCCTCAATATCTGGAAGGGCCGCCATTGTGAGGTTATATCCACGAGTAGAGACAGAGGTTGGCATGGCATTGCGTTCAACCAGAACGGCTTCGCCTGGGCGTTAGGCGGATCATCTCAGCCCAGCAAGGGTACGCGCATAGTCATCCTCTTTCGGTTCATCCTGTGCTGCATCCGAGCAGGGTTTGGGGTACCCTACACGGATGCCATTGACCGACTATCTCCCTGCCGACTTCCTGGAACTCTACGAAGTCCACAACTACCGCCATGCTGCGGAGGTGCTAGCCGCAGGGTGCCCGAACGAGTTCGCTGAACTCATTGACGCGCTTCGACGCTTCCGTTTAACAAGAGCCGACATTCTTGCCAAGGGTAAGAATGAGTCTGAAATTCCCAAGCGGGTGGCGTCGCTGTTTCGGCCAATGCGGTGGTTTGAGACGAGAATTCACGGCGACCTTGTCGTGACTGTCGAGACACATACAGATGAGGGCACAGAAAAAACCGAAACCCGCCTTGATGGTTTCATGGATGGACACAAGATCGATTTTGTGAAGAACCGAGTTGCCTTTGATCTTGAGTGGAATAGTAAAGATCAAACATTTGATCGAGATTTGTACGCCTTCCGAGCATTCCATGAGGCCGGCGTTATCAGCGCTGCCGTTTTATTGACTCGCAATGCTGACCTGAATGAGGTTTTCAAGGCTCTTGGCGTTATGCGGAAATATGGTGCAAGCACAACTTGGATAGGCAAGCTCCTTTATCGCCTCAAGGCGGGGCGTAATGGCGGGTGTCCTGTATTGGTGTTGGGCATTACACCGAAACTGATCGAGGACTGGCCGCAATGAGCGACGCATCAAATGACCTCCTCAGAAAAGTTGGGGCGCAGAAATTTCATACCGTCTTGGCTGATCCACCGTGGCAATTTCAAAATAAAACGGGAAAGGTTGCTCCAGAACATAAACGCCTTAACCGCTACGACACAATGACCCTCGACGCGATTTGCGATCTTCCTGTTGCGCGTATTTGTGTTGAGCCTGCTCATCTTTACCTATGGGTTCCCAATGCGCTCCTTCCTGATGGCTTACGCGTTATGGCAGCGTGGGGATTTCAGTACAAAAGCAACATTATCTGGCACAAAATCAGAAAGGACGGCGGCCCGGATGGACGTGGCGTCGGTTTCTACTTTCGCAACACCACGGAAGTGATTCTCTTTGGCGTGCGTGGGAAAGATGCTCGGACACTCGCGCCTGGAAGAAGCCAGGTCAACATCATCAAGTCAATGAAGCGCGAACATTCACGTAAGCCTGATGAGCAATATGGCCTCATTGAGTCATGTAGCCCCGGTTCCTTCATTGAGCTTTTCGCGCGCGGCCCTCGTGAGGGTTGGACAGCGTGGGGCAATCAAGCGGATGAGTATTCTCCCACCTGGCCAACGTATGCCAATCATTCGAAATCCCATCACTCACTGCAAACCTAATTCAACAGGCCTTGCATCGGCGTTATTGCGTAACAATGCACCAATGCCGTTGTCAATCGAAGCAACGCCGCTCTAGAGGCTGCTTCGCGCGCGTAGGCCAGTTGCCTCTTTACGGCAGCGGCGGTAGCCTACCTTTTTACATGTGTTTTGAAATTCCTAGCTCCTTGGGGATTTCCGCCCGCCTCTTGATCAGGAGATCTCATATCCATGTTTGCAATCCGCCCCATCCGCCTGCTCGTACTGGCCGCCTTGCTGGCCACGCCCGCCGTTTACGCGGACGATACCAAGGGCGATGCCGCCCATGGCAAGGAACTGTTCATGGCCAATACCTGCCCGACCTGCCACAGCGTGGCCAAGGAAGACAATTTGATGGTGGGGCCCAATCTCGTCGGTGTCGTAGGAAGGCAGGCTGGCACCACGCTGAGCCTCATGGGCCCCAGCGAAAACCTGAAGAAGTACGGCGTGATCTGGAGCGTCGAGACCTTGGATGAATTTCTGACCAACCCGGACGCCAAAGCACCGGGCACGGCAATGATAGGCATACTGAGCGATCCGCAGCAGCGCGCTGATGTGATCGCCTATCTCTCCACTTTGGAGAAATAGCGCCGTCGCTGGCGGACCGCAACACCCTCGCGGATCACCTACATCTGACTTCCTGGCGGTTCACGGCAGCCGGTATGTATAGCTCGGAACCGTACGTGCACCTTAGGTTATCGGTTGTTTGCACGGCACATGGCATGGCCGGTTGTCGTATGATGCGCGGACCTTAAATCACGCTCTTGAGACTTCATGCCTATTCATAAAATCCGCTGCGGCTTGTTCGGCGGTGCCAAGACTTTGCAACAAATCCTGCCTCAGTTGCGTGTGGGCGACAGCGTCATGTTCGGTGCTGGCGAGCATGTTGTCGGCAACCTGAAGTTGAACGGCGTCTCGCTGCTGGCGCAAAAGGCCGGCACCGCCACGCTGCGCGGGAATATTACGTACACGCTTGAGGCGATGCTGGAGGGCCTGCATATCGACGGGCGCATCAACATCGAGGGCGTTGGCGCGAAACTGCTACTGAAGAACTGCCGCCTGGAACATGCGGCGGATAATGTACTGGTGACGCGCGACTACGTCGATGTGGTACTGCAAGACTGCGAGATTTTTTGCTCCGGCGCAAATCATCCGGCGCTGTTTGCCGATAGCGGCAGCAAAATCCATCTGCGCGGCTGCCGGTTTCACGACATTCCGGCCAATGGCGTGGAGGCGCTCAACAACTCGCAGTGCTGGATCGAGGATTGTTCATTCGCGCATTCGTCCGGGCTTGCCGTGTATTTGCAGAACGGGGCCAAGGCCTTCATTTCACGCTCATCGTTCAATAATGCCGAGACGGGCATGTTGACGGCCAGCGAAGGTTCGCTGCTGGAGGTTTCCGATTGTCAGTTCGCGCGTTTGGGTAGTCATGTGGGCGTTTATGCGACGACCCGTTCGCGGGTGATCCTCCGCAATTCATCGTTCACGCAGGGCAGGAATGGCGCGCTGATGGCGGGCGAGAGTTCGCAAATGGAAGTGACGGATTGCACGTTTGCGCAGTTCGACGCCAACATCGTTGGTGCCGATGGCAAAGGCAGCCGCATTACGTTGCGCGGCTGTCGCCTTGATGGTGACTTCACGCGGATAGTGCCGGCCTCCACCGATGAGCAGGGCGTGGTGCTGATGGAAAACAGCATGCTCAATGGCGTGGCCGCGCCAAACTACGATTCGCGGCAGAAGGCGCAGCCTGCAAAAACGGCAAGCGGAATGGCAGAACATGCAGCGGCACCAAATGCAGTCAGCGGCACGTCCGATGTGCGCAGCGAATTGGAAAAGCTCACCGGCTTGCACGGCGTGAAAGAGGAA
>JAIRJU010000308.1 GCA_031260485.1 Pseudomonadales bacterium
TGGCGCCGGTGAGGCCGGTGGGGCGGTTGTCGTCATAGCCAAGCCATACCACGCCCACGAGATCGCCGCCGAAACCGGCGAACCAGCTATCGCGCAGGTCGTTGGTGGTGCCGGTCTTGCCGGCCAGCGGCAGGTGCTTGGCCAGGCGCTGTGCGCTGGTCTTGGCGGTGCCTTCGATGAAGACGCCTTGCAGCGTATGTTCCAGCAGGAATACGTTGCCAGGGTCGGCCACCTGGTGCGATTCGACGCCGTAAAAATCCAGCGGTTTGCCATTGGCGGTAGT
Organism: Pseudomonadales bacterium; assembly: GCA_031260485.1. Taxonomy (GTDB): domain Bacteria; phylum Pseudomonadota; class Gammaproteobacteria; order Pseudomonadales; family Pseudohongiellaceae; genus CAILUG01. The sequence goes on from JAIRJU010000308.1 coordinate 284, forward strand.
TACCGAGAGCACCGCACGCGGCGGCGAACGAAAGCCGCCGCTGGCGTAACTTTGGTAGATCTGCGCCACTTCCAGCGGGGTCATGTCCACCGCGCCGAGCAATACCGAAGGATAGGGTTGCAGCGGGCGGGAGTAGCCAAGCGCTTTCAGCATCGCCACCACGTTTTCCACGCCGAGCTTGAGGCCGAGATCCACGGTGGCGAGGTTGAGTGAGCGTTGCAGCGCTTCGATGAAGTACACATCGCCCTCGGAACTGCGCTCGTAATTCTGCGGCTCCCAGACATCGCCGTTTTGCAGGCGCACGCTCACCGGGCGGTCGGACAGCACGCTGGCAAGGTTGAAGCGGCCAGATTCGAGCGCCGCGAGATAAACCGCAGGTTTTACCAACGAGCCAATTTGCCGCCGTGCCTGCAAGGCACGGTTGAAGCCGGTGTAGCCGCCGCCTTTGCGGCTGCCGGCGAGGGCGCGGATCTCGCCGGTGTTGGCATCGCTGATGATGACCGCGGCTTCCAGCGGCGTTTTGCCGGTGCCGGTGTGTTCAACGGCCTTCACCGCGGCATCCAGTTGTTTATCCACTACGTCTTGTGTGGCGATGTCGAGCGTGGTGAAGATGCGCAAGCCTTCGCTGCGCAGCGCGTCTTGGTTGTAATTGCGTTCCAAATTCTGGGCCACCAGTTCCATAAAGGCGGGATAAGCGGCGTGCTGCGCCAGGCGTGCATGGATGACGATGGTTTCCTTGATCGCCTTGGCATGTTCCGCGGGCGTGAGATAGCCCTGATTCAACATGCTGGCCAGCACCACGTCGCGGCGAGCGAGGGCGCGTTCGGGGTTGCGCTGCGGGTTGTAATAGGACGCGCCGCGCGAGAGGCCCGCCAAGAGCGCCAGATCGGCAGTGCTGAGTTCGTTGAGCGGGCGGCCAAAGTAATACTGCGCGGCAAGCGCAAAACCGTGGATGGCGCGGCTGCCGTCCTGGCCCAGGAATACTTCGTTGAGATAGGCGGTGAGAATTTCTTGCTTGCTGAAGTGCAACTCGAGCGCCACCGCCATCATGGCTTCTTCGACCTTGCGGCGCAGCGTGCGCGCTTGGGTCAGGTAGAGGTTTTTGACCAGTTGCTGAGTAAGCGTGCTGCCACCCTGCACCCAGGCTCGCGCCTTGAGGTTGGCGTACATCGCGCGCGCCAGGCCGTGCGGGTCGATGCCGTGATGCTGGTAAAAGCGCTTGTCTTCCACCGCGATCACGGCGTTGACCAACTGCTGGGGAAAGGCGGCCAGCGGCAAGGGCAGGCGGTCTTCGCCAGTGGCCGGGTTGATCTGCGCGATTTCCACCGGTTCCAGGCGCACCAGCGACAAAGCGCCGTTGCCCGCGCCGTTCAGCGCGATCAATTCGTTGCCGCTGAACACCGCTTCCACTTGTTGCTCTACTTCCCTGCCGTCCCAGAACACGAAACCGCGAGTATGCAGATGCACAGTGTTGCCGCTGCGGGTGTATTCGCCTGCACTGCTGGGGTTGCTTTGCTCACGGTAGCCGAGCGCCTGCATGTAAGATGCCAAGGTGTCGGCATTGAGGTGCGCGCCTTCGTAGAGTTCGAGCGGACGCGAATAAATGCGCGCGGGCAGCGCCCACTGCAAGGCGCGGAAATCATGTTGAATTTCTTTGTCCACCCGCATGAACCACGCCCCCATGAACGCCACACCGAGCAGGCACAGCACGGCCAGCGGTTTCCAGCAGCGGGCGATGAGGCCACGGCGAGAACGCGCGGGGCGGCGAGGGGAAGCGGAGCGGGTAGCGATGGTGGCGCGGCGTCGAGTCATGGGCGCGGATTATCGCACCTCTTGCCAGTGGCGCGCTCTCCTTACATGCTCGGGAATGTGATGCAGTTCTCACTTTGCATAAGTTAATTGCAAAGCGCAGGCAGACGCGCTCAAATCCAGCCAGTTGCGGGTGGTCAAACAATGAACGAACCATGAGGGGTAAGCGATGTCGGGATTCAACAGGCGGGATTTCATGACGGGAGTAGGCGCATTGGCCGCAGGCGCGGCCAGCATAGGCAGCATGTCGGCGGCGCGCGCGGCGGATACCTCGGGGCTGATCGTGTGTATGCACGGTGTCACCTCCAGCGAATTCGATTTCCGCACCGCGATGGAAGGCTGGGCGCGGGCGGGCATCAAGGCGGTGGAGCCGGATCTGCCCAAGGCGCGCGAGTGGGAAATGGCCAACGGCAAAGGCTCGGCGCGCAAACTGCTCGATGATCTGGGGCTCAAGGCGTATTCCTCCACCAATCAGTTGTCATTGGAAGAAAGCAGCCCGCAGCGCGCCAAGGCGCTGGAAGACCTCAAATGGAAGGTGGAACTGGCGCAAGCGCTGGGCGCCGATCGCATAGTGGCGCCATCGGCTGCGAATCAGGCACATAAACTGGCGGATTACGACCAAGTGTACGAAAACCTGCACGAGGCAGCCGAAATCGCCAAACCGCATGGCGTGGCGCTGATGCTGGAATTCACCCGCGCCTCGCGCTTGGTTGGCAACGTGCGCACGTCGCTGAACGTGGTGCGCACGGTGAATCATCCCAACCTCAAGTTCATGATCGACATCTACCATTTCTGGGCGGGCACCTCGAAGTTTGAAGACCTGGATTTGATCAATCCTGGTGAAGTCCACCATGTCCATTTCGAGGACACTCCCGCCATGCCGCCGATCGAGGTGGTGGAGCAGAAAGACCGCGCCTACCCCGGCGAAGGGGTGGCGCCTTTGCAACGCATCCTCGACAAGTTGGTGGAAAAGGGCTACAACCGAGCTTTGTCGTTGGAGTTGTTTGACATGGAGGTGCGCCGCACCGATCCTTTCGTGGTGGCCTCCAAGGGTCTTGCGACGATCACGCCTTATATCCAGGGCGTAAGCAGGGCCTGAAAGTCGTAACGCGAACGCGCTGGCCGGCAAGCCGCCTGGCGCATCACAGGTAAAAAACCAGTACATCCAGTACACAAAGCCAAGAGAAAGGGGGTACCCATGTTCAAGTCGATCAAACGGTCATTGCTGGCGGTAGGCATCGCTACCGCGTTTTACACCACTGGGTCAGCGTTCGCCCATCATTCGTTCGAAGCTGAATTCGATGCCAACCTGCGTGGCGAGTTCACCGGCGTAGTCACCGAGGTGCGCTTCGCCAATCCGCATGTGCGCTATCGCATTGATGTCGCCAAGGCGGATGGAACGGTCGAAAACTGGGAATTGCAATATGGCAGTGTCACCGCGCTGCGTGGGCAGAATTGGGACAAAGACACCGTCAAGGTCGGCGACACGATTACCGTGGAAGGCCAGCTTGGCCGCGAGGGCGCCAAAAAGGTCTACATCAGCGGCAGCAGGCTCAGCAATGGCACCGCCACGGGTACGCTTTTGGCCAGGGCAGCGAATGCGGCACCGCGGCCAAACAACCGCAACGCGGTGGTCAATGCCGATCCCAACAAGAACTACGGCTACGGCCAGATGAACCCGAGCTACCCTTTCGACATCAGCGGCCCGTGGCGCAAATCCTACAAATTCCGCGTTACCGTGGATGATCTCGACCCCAAACCGACGCCTTTCACCGAGGCAGGCCGCCGCCTGCGTGAAGCCAATCAAAAGTACGACGATGGCGCGCTGCGCTGCCTCTCGCTCGGCTTGCCGCGCATTTTCGGCAACCCCTACAACATGGACATCTTCGATGCGGGCGATCATTACTTGTTCCTGTACGTGGAACACAACTCGCCGCGCCGTATCTGGATGGACGGCCGCACGCCGCCAGCCGATACGCACCCCACCTCCAACGGTTATTCGGTGGGCCATTGGGAAGATGGCAACACGCTGGTGATCGAAACCACCAGCCTTCTGCCTGGCTGGCTTGATGGTTCGGGGCTGCCGATGTCTGGCGAAGGCACGCGCACGGTGGAACGCTACGTATTCAATGCGGATCACCTGGCCGCCGACGCCACCATGACCATCTATGATCCTCTCTACAGCCAGCCCTTGGTACGCACGCGCGGCATGGCACGCGAAGACAATCTCGATGTGACGGAACAGGAATCCTGCGATCCAGGTGGGTATTACTCGGATCTCTTGGAAGCGGGCTTGCTGGAAAAGTATTTGAAGCCGCAGTGATCTGCGCTCTCTCTAACCCTCCCCTCCCCCGGAGTACGAATTCCCCTCCTGTGGAGGGGTGCCCGTCAGGGTGGGGTGGTTCTTTAAGTAGTCTTGTGTGTTCTGCGTGGACCACCTCGTCCGCCTGCGGCGGCCACCCCTCCAAAGGAGGGGAATTTATCTATCGCTCCTCGCGGACGCGCGCGTGGGAGGGGAGTGTCCTTTTCCTTCAAGGCGTCGCATTCAGCGCAGCCAGCACTCTGCTATCGCGCCGGTATACATCCGGTTTGAACGCGACATGGCCGTCCTCGCCCACATCCACGGTCCAGTAAGCGAGCAGGATGGGCACGGGCTTGGCCAGTGTCACGTTGCGCGTTTTGCGTTCGTTGATGACATTCTGCATGGCCTCGCGGTTCCATTTGGCTTGGTCGTCAAATAGCAGCACCGCCAACTCGTGCACGTTTTCCACGCGAATGCAGCCGGAACTGGTGGCACGCTGGCTGTTGTTGAACTGGGCTTGATACGGCGTGTCGTGCAGATACACGGCATAGGGATTGGCGAAGCGGATCGCCATTTCGCCCAGCGCGCCGGTTGGCCCCGGCTCCTGGCGCAGGCTGATGTTGCCGGGGTTGCTCCAATCGACATCGGTGGCCGCAAGCTCCTTGCCGGCAGCGTTGTAAACATGCAGGTTGTTGCGTGCGAGGTAGCTGGAGTCGCGGCGAATGGCCGGTAGCGTGTCCTGCCGCAAGATGGTGGGGGGAATCACCCAGCCGGGGCTCAGCGTGATGTAGGTGATGGTGGATTTGAAGATGGGTGTGGCGCGGTATTCCTTGCCGATTTGCACCCGCGAACGCCACACCACGTTGCCGTCGCGCACATAAGAAATGCGGTAGCCCGCCACATCGACGACCACGAAGCTGCCTTGTAACTCATGCAGCAGCCAGCGGGCGCGTTCCAGATTGACGCGCACCTGGTCGATGCGCTGCACGAGCGGCACATTGAGCGTGGCCAGCGTTTGCGGGCCTACCGCCCCATCCGCATCCAGGTAGGACTCTTCCTGAAAACGCTTCACCGCCGCCACCAGGGCGGGATCGTAAACATTCGGTTGCGCCACGTCGCCGGGAGGCAGGAGTTCAGCCTCGCGCAAGCGCTGGCGCAAGAGCGGCACGCGCACATCGCTGGCGCCCGGCTTTAGCGTGGGCCCCGCTGGCAGGCTGGTCCAGCCGACGCCATTTTGCGCCATCGCGCGCAAATGGCTGAGCGCGTTGCGCAGCATGTCGTACTGCGGCGCGTTGGGGCGGGCGCGGGTGAAAATGCCGGCGATGTCGCGCTGTTCCACGGCTTCTCGTGCCAGAGCCAAGCCGTGTTCGGGATCGAACTGGCGCGCGTCGAAATTCCAGTGCGGGTCCAATAGCCGCGGGTCTGCCTTGCCGTGGTAGAGCTGTTCCAGCGCCAGCAGATAGCCGTGCGTGGCGAGCACGTCGCGCTCGGCCTTGGTTTGCGGATCGTTTTGCAGCGCGTTGTCGCGTGGCAAACGCTGCAAGGCGGTAACGAAATAGTCTTCAGGGTTGAGGCCGTCCGTGTAGGTGTCGGCCAGGGCGGCCAGGAGCGACTGCACGCGGTCATCGTCCCAGATAGGTTGCCATTGCCGTTGCGCGTAAAACTCCGCTACGGCCTGCGGCAGCGTGGTTCTGGCTGTCCGTGCAGGCGTCCGTGAAGGCTGCGCGCTGGCCAAAGGTTCGAGCCGCGCCCGGATGGCGTCGTCCACCGGCCCCGCCCACACGGGCAGGCTCAGCGTCAGCAGTAGCGCTGTGGTGAATCTTCGCGTCTGCTGCCTAAGGGCTTGTCGAATAGCTACGTTCATGCCTGCTCCTTTGGGCCCTTGGGGGCTATGGTTTTCCTGCGCACTGTGACATCCTCCCACATTCGTGTGCGCCCCACATCCTCTCGATGGTGTCAGCAAGGGCTGACAGCCTAGTAGGAGGGATGCTAGGATCGCCGCTTTTTCCAAAATCAGTTCGTCAAAGTGCCGTTATAAATCGGATACAGTGCGGTTGGCCGGTTTGCACCAGCGAAGGACTACACAGCGAATGCTGGAGAT
>JAIRJU010000343.1 GCA_031260485.1 Pseudomonadales bacterium
GATGTTCACCGCCACGTAGTCGGCATAGGGGTACACGCCGGTCAGCGCGGTGAGGTAGTCGTCGGTGGCGCGTTCAATGGGCGTGGCGGCGTTCTTGCCAATGTTCAGGCCCAGAATCATGCGCGGCTGCCCACCCGCCGCACGTAAGTTGCGATGAAAGCGCGAGCGTTTGACGTTGGCCACAAAGGCGTGCAGGCCATCGTTGTTAAAGCCCATGCGGTTGATCAGCGCCTGCGCCGCAGGCAGGCGGAACATGCGCGGCTTGGGGTTGCCGGGTTGCGGCAGCGGGGTAACGGTGCCGACTTCGACAAAACCAAAACCCATCGCGGCCAGACCGTCGATGGCGCGGGCGTTCTTGTCCAGCCCGGCGGCCAAGCCGACGCGGTTGGGCAGGCTCAGGCCGGCCAGTTGCACCGGGTCAGCCACGCGGTCATTGCACCAGGCCCATTGCAGGGGCGTGCCGCTGCCTTTGGAGAGCAATTCAATGGTGTGCTCGTGCGCCGTCTCCGGGTCGAGGTTGAACAGAAAAGGGCGCGCGAGGCCGTAGGGAAGGAGTGCCATTGGATAATCTTTGCCAGTCGAAAGCAATCGGAAATTGTCGCAAATGACGCAAGACGAACTGAAAGCCATGGTGGGCCGTGCGGCGCTGGCGTACGTGGTGCCGGGCGAATTGGTGGGTGTCGGCACCGGATCGACAGTGAACAAGTTCATTGACGAGTTGGGGCGAATGAAGGACCGCATTGCCGGTGCGGTGTCGTCGTCGGCGGCGTCTACCGCGCGGCTGCACGCGCTGGGCATTGCCGTGTACGACTGCAACGAAGCGGGCGAACTGGCGGTGTATATCGATGGCGCCGACGAGATCGACCCGTGCGGCCACATGGTCAAGGGCGGTGGCGCGGCGCTGACGCGCGAGAAGATCGTCGCTGCGCAATCGCGCCGCTTCATCTGTATTGCCGATGAGTCCAAACAGGTGGACAAGCTGGGCGGCTTTCCGCTGCCGGTAGAAGTGATCCCCATGGCTGCGCAACGCATCGTGCGCCAGTTTACCGCACTGCATGGGCAGGCCACGCTGCGCACCAGAGACGGCCAGCCGCTGGTCACCGACAACGGCCAGCACATTCTGGACGTGCGCGGTCTGTCGATCGACGACCCGCTGGCTTTTGAAACCGAAGTCAATCAGTGGCCCGGCGTGGTCACGGTGGGCGTGTTTGCGCACCAGAAGGCGCAGGTGTGCTTGCTGGGCACGCCGGACGGCGTCAGGACCTTGACGTTTTGAAGTCCGGCGCACCCTGAGTTTTTATCACCCCAATACCCACTACACTTGTCGCAAATCGATGTCAATCCAATATAATTTGGAACCATCCTCTTGCGCATGACTCAAAACCCCGAATGAAATCAAAAAATACGATTTTTTACTTAATGACTAACTATAAGTGATACTGCTATTCTCAAATAAAATCAACGACTTACAAGTTTTTGTTCGGATATGGATGGTGTCGCGAGTGTATTGTCATGTAATAGTATTAGTTCTCTGCCCAAGAAGAACGAGCCGCATGATGACTTGGCCTTGGGATGCGCAATTTGAGGGTAAGGTTAATAGTCCTGAAAACCTGAGTTGACCGTTTATTATCTTCAGAAGATTGGTATGGGTATTGACTTTCCTTGCTCCGATGACATTCACCTTCTGGGTGACAGCGCTACGCACTCGCCAGCACTGTGCTTGCCGTGCCATGCGGTGTTGCTCGCGCTTGCTGGCATGAGCCCGCTGCGTCCTCTCGCCTTGCCTGGCACACCGATCACGGCACTGGCGAGCGCGTTCAACTGAGAGGCGGTGAACAAATCCGTCATGCCCGCTCATGCCGCCAAAACGCGCCCGCTCGTCGAAAGCAAATGCTCGCCATAGTCCGCGCTATGTCTGCGTTTTGCGCCTGGATCGGGCGCATTTTGGCGACCTGCTCAGGCACGCCGAAGTTATTCACAGCCTCTGAGGTTTTCAGGACAATCGATATGCATCACCCACTGGCGCGACAGGCTGGCCGCTTGCCTTGGACACAGATCGAAACAGCGCTGGCTCCGCACTTTGCCCGTTGGGTGTGTCAAGGACGCGCTGTGGCACAAGACGGCGTGTCTGGCCCGTTGATCCCAATCGCTGGTACCGGGGTAGCCTTCCGCCGGGTGGCTGCGGGTTGTGCTTTCAACGATGTCAGCAATAAAAAAACCTGGGAGATGCCATCCAGGGGAGATCATTGCAAAAGGGATTCCCCTCAATTTTGCCAGGGGAGTATTTGCTACGTGAATTTTATAGAACTGATTGCATATCCGCTTATTTTGGAAAAAAGATGAGAAACGAGAAAAATGTCTGGCATCCACTATCTGCCTTTCAGCGCAGTTTGTGGTTTGAGTATCTCAAGCACCCTGAATCGAGTGGCCTTCTTAATGTAAGTCTGTGTGTCCGCATTTTTGATAAGCTGGATGTTGCGCATCTGCGCAAAGCGCTCAATGTGCTGCTGGCGCGACACCCGATCTTGCGCGTCAGGCTCCAGGAAATTGATGGAACACCCAGTCAGTGTGTTGATCAAAATGCCACTGTCGAGGTTCCCGTTACTGATGTTCAGCATCTCTCCGGCGCACAGTTGGAACAGCGCCTCTATCAGGATACAGTCAAGCCGTTCGATCTCACGGTGGCGCCTTTGGTGCGTGCCGGTATATATCAATGCGCCGATCAACAATGCATCCTGCTGCTCGTCTTCGACCATCTGATCTGCGATGCCTGGTCCTTCTGGAGATTGGTTGACGAGTTGGGGCGGATCCTTGAGGGGGAGTCGCCCGCTTTAACCGCCAAGACGATTGATCCGGTGGAATTAAGCTATTTTGATTATATTCAGGAGCAACAGGAATGGCTCAAAAGCAGAGCGGCAGAAAGGCAATTCAGATACTGGCGTGATGCACTTGCCGGGGATATTTCCGTGCTGGATTTGCCAACCGACTGGCCGCGCGCGCAAATCCGTCCGGTCGGCAGTGACGATGTGTCGATGGTCTTGTCGGCCAAACTCACGGACGGTTTGCGTCAATTGGCAAAAAGGCATGGCGTGACGCTCTATGTGGTGTTGCTTGCCGCTTATCTCATTTTGCTGCATCGCCTGACGGGACAGGACAACGTGGCGGTGGGATCGCCGATGCCGGCGCGCGGCAATGGCCGCTGGTCTGATGTGGCGGGTTCGTTTCTCAACATGGTGACTTTGCGCGCCGTGTTCGATCCGTCTCTGACGGTGCAGGGACTGATAAAAAAAACCAAAACTGTGGTCTTTGGAGCGCTGCGTAATCAGGATTATCCGCTTGGCGAATTGATTGAGCGCTTGAATCCACCTCGGGCGTATGACCGCACGCCGTATTTCCAGAATTCATTCATATTACATAATGCGCGTGGCGCCAATAATGTTATCCCGCTCATTGTTGGCGGAGTCGGCGGCAAGGACCCGGAAACAGTGCGTTGGGGAGGGGTCAGGACCGCCTACTGGCGCGATCCCCCGGAGGGTGACGCGGGGTTTGATCTGGCGTTGAAGGTGCTTGAATGCGACCAGGAAGTCATGAGCGGTCTTTACTATGCGCCCACGCTGTTTGAGCGCGCAACTGTAGAGCGCTGGGTTGGCTATTGGGGCCGTTTGCTGGAGGCGATGGCGGCGGATGAAAACCAAATGGTTGATCGCATTGACATGCTTGGCGATGCGCAGCGGCGGCTGATGATCGAAGAATGGAATGCGACAAAAACGGCCTATGCGCAAGACAAGTGCATACACGAGTTGTTTGAGGCGCAGGTCGACCGCACGCCGGGGGCCGTGGCGCTGTTCAGCGATGAACTGGAACTGAGCTATGGGGAGTTGAATGCCCGCGCCAACCGTTTGGCGCATTACCTGCGCAAGCGTGGCGTCAGGCCCGACGACCGGGTAGCTATCTGCGTGGAACGCAGCGTGGCGATGGTGGTGGCTCTTTTGGCGGTGCTGAAGGCCGGGGGGGCCTATGTGCCACTGGACCCATCCTATCCAGCGGAACGGCTTGGCTACATGCTGGCCGACAGCGCGCCGGTGGCAGTGCTCAGCGATGCGAGGGGCGAGCGCGTTTTGGCTGGGTATGGTGAAAGCATCCCGGTGATCGATGTCGGCCATGAAGCGGCGTGGGCCCATGAGCCTGAGGGCAATCTGCCGCGCGCTGAGATGGGCTTGATGCCGCAACACCTGGCCTATGTGATTTACACCTCCGGCTCCACCGGAACGCCCAAGGGCGCCATGGTCGCGCATCGTGGGTTGAGCAATCTGGTGCCTGCGCAGAATGCCGCGTTCGGTGTGACTTCGCAAAGCCGCATGCTGCAATTCGCATCATTCAGTTTCGACGCTTGCGCATCTGAAGTGTTCATGACCCTGTGTCAGGGCGCCGCATTGTGCATTCCGCCCCACGGGGTCCTGGCCAGCGAAGCGCTTGCGCAAAGCATTGCGCGCTGGCATGTGACGCATGCCGTGCTGCCGCCAGCGGTGCTTGGGAGCCTGCCGGAGAGCACCAGGCTGGATGCATTGCATACGCTGATTGTTGCCGGCGAGGCCTCATCGGCAGAACTGCTCAGGCGTTGGGCCTCATCGAAGCGACGTTACGTCAACGCCTATGGCCCGACCGAGGCGACGATATGTGCGAGCACGTATGTGTATGCGTATCGAGGGGATGAGAGAAATAACCCTCCGATAGGCGGTCCGATCGCTAACACACAGATTTACATCCTGGACGAATATGGAGCGCCCGTCCCCACAGGCGTAGCCGGAGAGATTTACATAGGCGGAG
>JAIRJU010000353.1 GCA_031260485.1 Pseudomonadales bacterium
GCGCAGGGCCTTGGCGAGAATGCTGGCAAAGGTGGCGTCGTCATCCAGGACCAGAACGTGCGTGGGAGCGGGTGCGTTGCCGCTCATGCGGTGCTCCTGTGATGCGTTTCCGGGTTTGCCGCGCGCGGCAGATGCAGTGGCAGCGTGATTTGGGTCAGGGTGCCGCCTGCCTCCAGCGGGAACAGATTCACCGTGCCGCCGAGGCGATTGACGGTGGCTTGGCTCAACACCAGGCCCACGCCCATACCGTCGGTTTTGGTGGTGAGAAAATGGGTGCCAAGTTGCGCGGCAAGCGCCGCGCTGATGCCTGCGCCGAAGTCGCGGATCAGCAGTGTCCACTGCGTATCGTGCCATTGCGCGCGTAGCTCGAACCCTTGCGGGCTGCTGTCGGCGGCATTGTTGAGCATGTTGATCAAGGCCTGTTGCAGCGTGGCGTCCACCTCGATGGCGGGCGGCGTTCCCGCTTGAATCTGGAACGTGCAGGCTACTTCGGGCCGCAGCAATTGCCACTGCTGCATTACGTGCTGCAAAAAGTCGTTGAGCGGCAGCGTTTCGGCTTCCAGGTTTTTGAAATCGGCTTTCTGCGCCAGTGTGCGCAGCGCGTCGCGGCAGCGCGCCACTTGGTCTTGCAAGAGTTTGAGGTCTTGATCGAGCGCGGCATCGCCAAGGTGCTGTTGCCGCAGTTCCTTGAGCAATACCGCCATCGAGCCCAGCGGCGTGCCGAGTTCGTGCGCGGTACCCGCGGCCAGGATGGCCACCGCCAGTATCTGTTCGTTGCGCAGCGTGTCTTCGCGGTATTGGCGCAGCCGCGCCTGTTGGCGCTGATTGTCCGCGGCCATCTTCACCACGAAATAGGTGATGAGCGCCGCGCTCACCAAAAAATTGAACCACATGCCCAGTACGTGCAGATTGGCCACTTGCGCGCTGCTGCCGTGATCGGTGTGCGCGCCCGCGTCAGCGGGCATCAGTGCAGGCAGCGGCGTGTAGAAGAACAATAACAAGCTGTAACAAGCGAGCGCACAGGCAACCAGCGCCAAGGTATAGCCGAGCGACAGTGTGGCGGCGGCAATGGTTACCGGCACCAGTAGGTAGGAAATGAAGGGATTGCTGGCGCCGCCGGTGAAGTAAAGCAGTAGCCAAAGGCCCAGCACATCGATCAACAAATGCGCGAAAAACTCCGGCGCGTGTGGCCGCTGATGTTGTTGCAGGCGCCAGTAGAGCGCGCCATTGACCAGCGCCAGCGTGAAGAAAATGGCGAAGATCAGGCCGTAATCGAGCGGCAGTTGCAGCACGCGCCACGCACAGAGCAGCGCCATGAGTTGCAGCGCAAACACGATAGCGCGGATCAGCAGCAGACGCCGCAGATTTTGCCGTAGCGCGTTGAAGCGCAGAGCGTCGAGGTGGCGCGCGGTATTATTGAACGTAGCGTTCATTCTTCGATCAGGCGTTCCACACGCCAGTAACCGTAAGCGGCGGCTGGCCCCAAGCTGGCTTGCACCAGCGGCAGGGCTTCGCGCAGCGCGGTGGGCAGTGTCCAGGGAGGATTGAGCAACAGCAGGCCGCTGGCGCTCATGCCATGGCCAGGCGCATCCGGCCGCAGGCCAAGCTCCACTTGCCACACGTCGCGCAAAGGGCTGTGTTGCAGCGCGGCACACAGGCGCGCAATGTCGCTGCGCTCCACCACCGGATACCACAGCAACACTTGCGCGGCGGGCATACGTTGATGAATCGCGGTGAGGGTGCGCACCACGGTGCGGTAGTCTTGTTTCACTTCATAGGATGGGTCGACCAGCACTACCGCGCGTTTCTGCGCGGGTGGCAGTAGCGCAACCGCGCGCTGAAAACCGTCGGCCTGTTCGACGCGGATGCGGCGATCGCGTTGGGTGATCTCGCACAAGCGCGCGTAATCGGCTGGGTGCAGTTCGCACAGATGCAAATGGTCCTGCGGCCGCAGTAGCGCCGCGGCGACGAGCGGCGAACCTGGATAGCTGCCGCGCGCGAGAAACGGCGCGACAAGCTCGTGATACGCGCGCAGCAGCGCCGCGCCAGCCACATTGCAGGCATCCGCCAGTGCGGCAAGATCGAGTTGCAGAATGCCGCGCGCCGCTTCGCCCGTGCGCTGCGCCTCGCTGGCATCGAGCCGGTAATGGCCCGCGCCAGCGTGCGTGTCGAGATACAGCAACGGCGCTGCCTTGGTGGTGGCGTAGCGCAGGGTGCCGGTCAGCACCAGATGCTTGAGCACGTCGGCGAAGTTGCCGGCATGAAAGGCGTGGCGGTAGGAAAGCATCGTGCGCTTGGGTAACTCCTCAGGTTCGTTTCAACGATTGTTCAATAATCAGCAGGACGTTTCGCGCTGCCGCGTACTTTGTCGACAGGGTATTTCACGGCGTTCTGGCGCAGCTTGTCGTGCGCCGCGGTTTCGAGATCTACGTTACAGACATCGGCGAGGCGGCACAAATACAGTAGTACATCGGCTAGCTCCTCACGCAGATGCTGCTGTTCTGCGGGCGAGAGCGCGCTGGCTTCATCCGCGCGCAGCCACTGGAAAATTTCCTGCAATTCTGCCGCTTCCACGGTAAGCGCCATGGCCAGGTTCTTGGGCGTGTGGAATTGCTCCCAATCGCGCTCGCGGGCGAAATCACGCTGCGCGCGTTGCAAACTGGCAATCAAGGTGTCAGGCATGGCGGCCTTGCGCAGGCGTTAGCCAGCGCTTTCCTCCGTGGGGCTGGTCTTTTCAGCCGGACTTGCGGTGGCTGGCGCGGCGCTGGGTGTCGTCAGCATGTGCGCCTTGCGCCAGTTGCCCCAGCGGTAATAGGCCAGCGACATCAACATCGAACACACCGAACTCGCGGGGAAGCTCCACCACACGGCGTCTGCGCCCAATTGGTCCAGCAGCAGACTGGCGAATGGCACGCGGATGCCCCACAGCGCCAGCCCCAGGATAATGAGCGGCGGCAGCACCGCGCCAGTGGCGCGGACCACGCCGGATACCACGAAGGTGACGCCGAAGAACAGGAACGACCATACCGCAATGTGATTGAGGTGGCGTGCCAGCGCCAGCACTTCCGCGCTTTCGGGCGGCAGAAACAGCGCCAAGGTCCAGCGGTCGAACAAAATCAGCGGCAACACCAGCGCACCAGTCAACACAAAGTTGAACATGACGCCACTGCGCGTAGTGCCTGCCACGCGATCCCACAAGCGCGCGCCGACGTTCTGCGCGGCCATCGACGAACAGGCCGCGCCGATCGCCATGGCGGGCATTTGCACGTAGGTCCAGGTCTGCGCGGCGGCGCCGTAAGCGGCGACGGTATCGGTGCCAAAACCGTTGACCACCGACATCACCGCGATCATCGCCAGCGAAATCAGCACCATCTGAAACCCCATCGGCAAGCCTTTGAACACCAGAGTGCGGATGATTTGCGGATCGGGGATGAGCAGCTTCAGGCCCTGCCGGCCCAGCCACAGCACATGGCGCTTGCGCCGCAGATAGAACAGCAAGCCACTGAGCGCGATGCCCTGCGAGAACCAGGTTGACCACGCCGCGCCCGCGATGCCTAACTTGGGGAAGGGGCCGATGCCGAACAGCAGCATCGGGTTCAACACGATGTCCAAGGCTACCGCCAGCAACAGAAAACGAAACGGTGTTTTGGAATCACCGGTACCGCGCAGCGCCGCCGAGAGAAAGGCGAACGCGTAGAGAAACGGCATCGCCAAAAAAATTACCCGCAAATAGGCCTCGGCCAGCGGCAACGATTCGGCGGGCGTGTGTATTGTCACCAAGAGGTGCGGAGCCAGAGTGTAGCCCCACAACGAGATCAGCACCGCCGCGCCCATGAAGAACGTGGCGCTGCTGCCCACCACCTTGCGCGCCTGCGCGACGTCGCCCGCGCCCATCGCCTGGCCGACCAGAATGGTCGAGGCCATGCCGATGCCGAACACCGCGCCGATCAAAAAGAACATGACATTGTTGGCGTTGGCCGCGGCGGTCAACGCTGCTTCGCCCAGGTAATGGCCGATCCACATCGCATTGACCGATCCGTTCAATGACTGTGCCACGTTGCCGCCCAGGATCGGCAGCGCGAACAACAGCAGGCTTTTGCCAATGGGGCCTTGTGTGAGTTTGCCGGGCGCTGCCATGGGGGGTGTTCCTGTTGGGGGAAATGGCGCGGAGTATTTCATGTTCTGAGGCGCAGGCGAAAGAGGCGCGGAGCATCGGCTATAGTATGCTTCGCCAATACGACAAGATTGACATTGTAATGACTTGAAAGGGGAGGGGTATGTGATTTACACCAAAAAAGACGACCAAGCCGCGTTGACTGAAATGGATCGTCTACGGGAGGCGCCAGCCAAGTTACCCGCTGCCGGCCAACTGGCCCACAAGCCCGCCACCTGGGACGATTTTTTTGCTGCGCTCAAAGACGTTGATGTGCCCTCAGACTTTTTGGGAGTCGCTGAGCGCAATCAGGACATTATTGATTTTCCCAAAATACACGACACGACAACGGCGTAGGCTGGGTTGAAGCGTAGCGGAAACCCAGCTTAACGCGCCAATGCTGGGTTTCCGCTACGCTTCAACCCAGCCTACCCGAGCCTATGGCCTATACAACCAATACTTGTTTACGCCGCTCAAAAAACCAGAGATTTTCATGGAGCGGCACGATGCCAGGGTTTATCAACGGTAACGCTTATTCGTATAGCGAAACGATCAGTCAACATTGGCGTGCGCGCCACGGCTTTTCCACCAGGCGATGACAGCGGGCAGCAGTGAGAGTGCGATGATGACGAGGATCACCAAGGTCAGATTGTTCTTGACGAAGGGGACATTGCCGAAGAGATAACCCGCCAAGGTCAGCGATATGACCCACAGCAGCGCTCCTGCGATGTTGAAGCATTGAAAGCGGCTGATATTCATCGCCGAAATGCCTGCCACGAAGGGCGTGAAAGTGCGCAGGATCGGCATGAAGCGCGTGATGACCAGCGTTTTGCCACCGTGCTGCTCGTAGAAGCGGTGCGCGCGATCGAGCGCCGCGCGGTTGAAAAAGGCCGAGTCGGGCCACTGGAATACGCGCGGCCCCAGGTAACTGCCAACGGCGTAATTCACCGTGTTGCCCACAATTGCGGCGAGGCACAAGAGCGCCAGCAACCAAGGCAGGCTGAGCGCGCCGGTCGCGGCGAAGGCGCCGGCCACGAACAGCAGCGAATCGCCGGGCAGAAACGGCAACACGACGAGGCCAGTTTCGCAGAAGATGATCAAAAACAGGATCGCATAAACCCAGGTGCCATAGTCGGCGATCACTTGGCCAAGTGTGGCGTCGAGGTGTAACAGCATATCGAACAGTTGTGGCAACCACGCCATTGTGATGTTTCCGTTGTTGGTGGCTGATTGATTGCGGCGGCTAATTGCGTACCCGCATCACCTTCGTAACCGACTTGATCAGCCTCACCCGCTTCATCACGCGCGCCAGATGAATGCGGTTACGCACCGCGAGCGTGAGGTTGATGATGCTGATTTGGGCGTCGCGGTCGTTCATGGTCATGGTTTCGATATTGGCTTCGCAGCCGGTGATGGCGTTGGCCAGGTGGGCGATGATGCCGCGCTGGTGTTCCACTTCCACGCGCAGTTCTACCGGAAATTCGCCTTCGACACCGGGATCCCAGCGCAGGCTGATGTATTTTTTGGGATCGTTGCGAAATTCCGCGACATTGTTGCAGGCTTCGATGTGCACGATCATGCCGCGCCCGGCGCTGATGAAGCCGACGATGGGGTCGCCGGGAATCGGGCGGCAGCATTTGGCGTAGGTGAGCAGCAAGCCTTCGGTGCCGCGGATGGCGAGGCCACCCTGTTCTTGATCGGCGGCGGGCACTCCGCCAGCGTCGGCGGGCAAGAGGCGCCGCGCCACGATGTAGGCCATGCGGTTACCGAGGCCAATGTCTTCGAGCAGGTCGTCGAGCACTTCAAAATTGGTTTCTTCCAGAAGACCGCCGACTTTTTCCTTGGGAATGTTGGCGAGGTGATGGCCGTAATTCGACAAGGTTTTGTTCAAGAGGCGCCGTCCCAGCGAAATGGCTTCGGAGCGGCGCTGCGATTTCAGAAAGTGACGGATATTGCTGCGCGCCTTGCCGGTAATGACAAAGCTCAGCCAGGCAGGGTTGGGATGTGTGCCCGAGGCGATGATTTCCACCGTTTGCCCGCTTTGCAAGGGTTCGCTCAGCGGCGCGAGACGGCGATTGATGCGGCAGGCGACACAGGCGTTGCCCACATCGGTGTGTACCGCGTAGGCAAAATCCACCGGCGTCGAGCCCGCCGGCAATTCCATGATGCGGCCCTTGGGCGTGAACACGTAGATTTCGTCGGGGAAGAGGTCGGTTTTTACGTGTTCGATGAATTCCAGCGAATTACCGGCGTGTTTTTGCATTTCCAATAAATCCTGCACCCATTGCCGTGCGCGAATGTGGCTTTGGTTGGGGCGGTCGTCCGCGGATTTGTATAGCCAGTGCGCGGCGATGCCGTTGCCGGCCATGGCGTCCATTTCTTCGGTGCGGATCTGGATTTCGATGGGAATGCCGTGCATACCAAACAGCGTGGTGTGCAGCGATTGGTAGCCATTGACCTTGGGAATGGCGATGTAATCCTTGAATTTGCCGGAAACAGGTTTGTACAAGTTATGCACCGCGCCAAGGATGCGGTAGCAGGTGTCCACTGAGTCGGTGACGATGCGAAAAGCGAATACGTCGGTGATTTCGCGGAAGGATTTTTTTTGGTTGCGCATTTTGCTGTAAATGCTGAATAGATGCTTTTCGCGGCCCAGCACGCGGCCGGGCAGGTTTTCGCGCGTCAGGCATAGTTCGAGCGCGGATTGCACTTGCTGCACCAATTCTTTGCGGTTGCCGCTGGCGTTGCGCACGGCGGCTTCGATGCGCGGCGCGCGCATCGGGTACAGCATCCAAAAGCTGCGCTCCTCGAATTCGATGCGGAAGTTGTGCAGGCCCAGGCGGTTGGCGATGGGCGCGTAGATGTCGATGGTTTCCTTGGCGATGCGGCGGCGTTTGTCAGGCGCCAGTACACTGAGCGTGCGCATGTTGTGCAGGCGATCGGCCAGTTTCACCAGGATCACGCGGATGTCCTTGGCCATGGCGAGCGCCATTTTCTGGAAGTTTTCGGCTTGTACTTCGGCTTGGGAGCTGGCTTGGGAACTGAAGTCGAGCTTGTTGAGCTTGCTGACGCCATCCACCAGATTCGCCACGGTTTCGCCGAACTGGTTGGCGACAGCGTCGCGGGTAAGGCCGGTATCTTCGATCACGTCATGCAGCATGGCGGCCATCAGGCTCTGATGGTCCATGTGCATTTCATACAGGATTTCGGCAACGGCGAGCGGGTGGGAAACGTAGGCGTCGCCGCTGCGCCGCTTCTGCCCGTCATGCGCCTCTGCGGCGTAGTAGTAAGCACGCCGGACCAGGTTGACCTGGGCGGGCTCGAGATAGGTGGAGAGATTCTTGGCCAGCGCGTCTATGGTGTGCATCGGCGGTGTGCATCGGCTGCGCGGCTGGCCGGGAAGCCTTTATTCCTCGTCGTCGGCGCCTTGATCCTGCTCGGCTTCTTCTTCGGTGTCAGCGGCAGCGGCTGTTTCGGGTTCGCTGTCGTCCACCAAGTCGGCATCCATGGCTTCTTCGATACTGATGTCGCCGCGCACTTTTCTCAAGGCTTCGGCGGCAACCAATTCGCTCAATTCTTCGGCGGTTTCCTGCTGCACGTCCACGTCGTCCAGGATGCTCATGCCGATGAGGCCGGCGGCCACTTCGCGCAGGGC
>JAIRJU010000149.1 GCA_031260485.1 Pseudomonadales bacterium
CATCGGCGGCAGGCGCAGGCGCTCGCAACGCTCGCGCGTCAGCGTCAGGCACACCAGGCCGCGGCCAAAGCGCGCCATGAAGTTGATCGCCTCGGCGCTGACGTGATCGGCGGCCAGCAGCAGATCGCCTTCGTGCTCGCGGTCTTCCTCATCCACCAGAATCACCATGCGGCCAGCGCGCAGTTCGGCAACGATCTCTTCGACCGGCGAAATGGGGGCGGGAGGCGGTGCGGGGGTGACGACAGACAGGGCAGTGGGCATGGTGACGGCTCGGCGTGGAGAAAGACCCGCAATTATCCGCGCTATGTCCGCTGGCGCGGTGGCAATGGCCTTGCAGTTTTCAATCGCTGGACGCGCATCGCTAAGCGCTCAACATTTCATGCTATGGCGCCAGCCGCTCACGCAGCCACGCGCCGCCTTCCTGCCGGTAACACAGGCGGTCGTGCAAGCGGCTTTTGCGGCCCTGCCAGAACTCCCAGCGGTCGGGCGCCAGGCGATAACCGCCCCAGTGCGACGGGCGCGGCGGGTTCAGCATGAACCTGGCACCGTACTTCGCCGCCTCGGCCACCAGCCAGGTGCGGCTCGTAATCATCTGGCTCTGCGGACTGGCCCAGGCGCCGATGCGACTGTCCAGCGGGCGGCTGGCGAAGTATGCGTCGCTGTCGGCGTCGCTGACCTTCTGCACGACGCCTTCGATGCGCACCACGCGCTCCAACTCCACCCAATGGAATTGCAGCGCCGCATAAGGGTTGCCCGCCAGTTGCAGGCCCTTGCGGCTTTCGTAGTTGGTGTACCAGACGATGCCGCGCGCATCAAACTCCTTGATGAGCACCACGCGCGTGCTGGGCCGCAGGTCGTGGCCTACCGTGGCCAGCGTCATGGCATTGGGTTCGGGCACGCCGCCTTGGCGGGCTTCGTCGAACCATTGCGTGAACTGATCCAGCGGATCGGCGTGCGAGGCCGCTTCGGACAATTCGGCGCGCTCGTAGCTTTTGCGCAGATGGGCAATATCGGTCGTCATGAGAAAGTTGTCATTGTCACAAGGCAGATACTGGTTTATACAATTGGGACTCTTCAGATACGATCAACAGGCATGAATACACCAGACAATGAACAGCGAATGATGCTGTGGCCGGTACTGTTGAGCGTCCTGTTGCTGGTCGCTGCGCTGACCCTCGGTGTTGCCATTCACCAAGGTGGCAAGGCAGCCCCTAGGTCGTCGGCCGCTCCCGCATTTGTACCTGCGCCTTCACCCATATTCATACCGGCACCTGTACCTGTACCCGCATCTGTACCTGTTTCCGCATCCATTGCCGTGCCTGCTGCCGTACCCGATCCGGTACCAGTGCCTGATCCTGATCCTGAACCCGCTCCTCCTGCTGTTGTTGCTTCCGCAGCGGACACTCCTGCCATCGTTGCTCCTGCGGTCGCTGCCTCCACTGTCGCTCCTGCCGTTGTCGACACGCCTGCTGTCGTCGTTCCCGTTGTTGCCGCTCCCGCCTCGGCCGCTATCAAGGTCAGTTGGTCGATGGACGACCGTGTGCCCGACGGCGCCAGCGTGCGGGAACAGGACGGCGTTCTCAGATTCTGTTTCGCCAGCGCCAACGCGACGATGCCTCTCAACGCCTTGGGATCTTTGGGCAACGTGGTCAAAGGCGTGGCCACCGGCCAGACAGCGATCATCAACGGATTCCAAAGCGGCGGTAGCGGCGAGCAGACATCGCAGGGCGCAGACCTGACCAGCCAACGCATGTCGGCAGTGCACGCCACGCTGACGGCGCTGGGCATCGGCGACGACAAGATCGAACACCAGACCTCCGCAGCGACCAACCCCACCCAGGTGCGTTGTGTCGAAATTCGATTGGAATAAAGTTTGAGGCTCACTGAGTTAAGGCGCACTGAAGATTTACCAGGAAATGCCCATGCGGATGTGCAAGCCCATCGCCGCAGGCATCGCCACTGTCACTGTGGATGAGAAGGGCATCGGCTGGCAGGTGGAAAAGCGGCAAGGCCTGGCGACGTCCGAGCCTCTTTTTGCGGTCGTCATTGATCGCAACCTTGGCCAGGATGTGATGACCGACGCCGCGCTGGGCATCCCCGTGCTCGGCAAGTCGGGTGAGGAGCGCTGGGTGCGGCGCTCGGGCGGTATCTTCGGCGGCGAGCCCCAGCATTCCTATACCGTGGCGACGGGGCCGTTAAAGAAGGTGTCGGGCCTGTAACGGCCCATCGCCATCAGCTAAAATTCCCATCCCTTAGCGGTCTGGTGGACTGTGCAGTTGGAAACTCAGTGGATGTAATTTGTTGTTTATTTACAGAAGACCTGTTGTTTCCTTACAAAACGTAGGTCGTGGGGACAAGCCCCTGAGCACCCACCAGTTGTAGCAAAGGCGAACTCTGGTTCGCCTTTTTCGTTTTCGTTCATCAGACAAACACGATCGCATCCATGTTCGATTTTTTTCGTCAACACACCAAGATCGCCATGGGGGTGCTGTTCCTGCTGGTGTTCCCTTCGTTCGTTTTTTTTGGCATCGAGGGCTACACCCGTTTCAACGATGGCGCCAGCAAGGTGGCGGTGGTCAACGGCCACAAGATTTCGCAGCTCGACTGGGACAACGCGCACCAGCGCTTCATCGACAGCCAGCGCAGCCGCAATCCCAATCTGGACTTGAGCCTGTTCGATGCCCCGGAAATGAAATACGCCAGTCTGGAGGGCCTGCTGCGCGAGCGCGTGCTGGCGGTTGCTGCCGAGGACCAGCATTTGAGCGTCTCCGACCAGCGTCTGGCCGCCCAGTTGGCACAAAACCCCGCCATCGCTGCGCTGCCGCGCGCCGCCGACGGCAAGGTGGACAAGGAACAATACAACCGTCTCGCCGCCAGCTTCGGCCTGACGCCCGAGGGCTACGAGGCGAGTGTGCGCGCCGAGATGTCCACCAACCAGGTGCTGGGCGGCGTCATGAATTCGGAATTGCTCAGCCCGGCGCAGGCCGGCGTCTTCATGGATGCCTTCCTGGAGCGCCGCGAGGTGCGCGTGCAGCGTTTTGCGCCCGCCGACTATGCCGCCAAACTGAACCCGAGCGACGCCGACCTGGAGGCTTTCTATCAAGCCCATCTGGCGCGCTATCAGGCGCCCGAGTCGGCCCGCATCGAATACGTGGTGCTCGATCTGGGCGACGTGAAAAAAGGCATCACCGTCAGCGAACAGGATCTGCGTACCTACTACGAGCAGAACAAGGATGCACTCGGCGCACCGGAAGAGCGCCGCGCCAGCCACATCCTCATCAACGCCCCCAAGAGCGCTCCTGCTGCCGAACGCGAGAAGGCCAAGGCCGCCGCCACCGAACTGCTGGCGCAACTGCGCAAGACGCCGGACGCCTTCGCCGACGTCGCGCGCAAATCTTCCCAGGACGACGCCAGCGCCGCCAACGGCGGTGACCTCGGTTTTTTCCTGCGCGGCAAGGGCATCGACCCGGTGATCTCCGACTCCACCTACGCGCTCGGCAAGGTGGGCGACATCAGCGACGTGGTGGAAAGCGATTTCGGCTACCACATCATTCGGTTGACTGATCTCAAGCCGGCCGCCGTGCCCCCGTTCGAACAGGCGCGCGCCAAACTGGAAGATCAATATCGCACGCAGCAGGCGCAAAAGCAGTTTGGCGCGCTGGCTGAAGGTTTCACCAACGGCGTCTACGAGCAGCCCGACAGCTTGCAGCCGGTGGCCGACAAATTCAAGCTCACCGTGCACAGCGCCGACAACGTCAAGCGCGCGCCTGCGCAGGGCGCCACCGGCGCGCTGGCCAACGGCAAATTTCTCAGCGCGCTGTTCGGCACCGATGCGCTGGAAAGAAAGCGCAACACTGAGGCGCTGGAAATCGGCTCCGGTCAACTGGTGTCCGGCCGCGTCGTGCAGTACACCGCGGCGCATGCCCAGCCATTCGCCGAAGTGCGCGACAGCGTGCGCGGCGACTTCATCAAGGAGCGCGGCGCGGCGCTGGCGCGTGAAGAAGGGCAGGCCAAACTGAAGGCGTGGAACGCTCAGCCCGCCAGCGCCACCAGCCTGCCTGCTGCCATCACCGTGTCGCGCGACCAGCAGCCGCAGACGCAACCCCCGCAACTGCTGGAAGCCATGTTGCGTGCCGACGCTGCCAAGCTGCCGCTGTTTGTTGGCGTCGATCTGGGGGCTGAGGGCTATGCCGTGGCGCGCGTCGACAAGGTGCTGCCCAAGGTCGAACCCGCCGCCGACATCGCCACCCAAGGCCGTGAGCGTTACGAACTGATGTGGTCGATGGCCGAAGCGGGTCAGTACTATGAGTGGCTGAAATCCCGCTACAAGGCGAGCATTACCGTGCCCGATCCTGCTGCGGCCAACGCCGCGACGATCACCTTGCCGGCTGCCGCGTCGCGTTGAGATCAAACCGTCGGTATTTCTCCTTGCCCCGCAAGCGGGGCAAGGGGGTCCGCGCGGTGAACGGTCATCAGAGGCGTTCGAAGATGGCGGCGATGCCCTGGCCGCCGCCGATGCACA
>JAIRJU010000267.1 GCA_031260485.1 Pseudomonadales bacterium
CAGAATAATATGAAGAGAGGGGAGCGCGGCTACTCGGCCTTCTCGGAATTCTGCTCGCCTGGCGCTGTGCTCTGTTCTTCGAGATAAGGGTAGATGTAGACCATCTGGGCGATGGTGGCCAAAAGCAGGATGCCCATGCTGCCGAAAACTTTGAAGTCTACCCAGTACGCGGGAAACGTAAACGCCACGAACAAATTGGCGAAACCCACGGCGAAAAACACCGCCGCCCAGCCCAGATTCAGCACTTTCCAGCGCGCGGCGGGCATCTTCACCAACTGGCCGAACATCGTCTGCGCCATGCTGGTGCGGCTCAACCACTGGCTGCCGAGAAACACGCTGCCCAAAATCCAGTTCACCACCGGCGCCTTCCATTTCAGAATGCTCTCTGAATGCAGCAACAGCGTAGTGGTGCCGAACACCAGCACCGCGCCTACCACCAGCCACTGCGTGCGGCTGAGAAAACCAGCCTTGAGCCACGCCGCGCCATAAATCAGCACCGTGCCCGCCATCAACACCGCCGTGGCGCTGAAAATGCCGCCGATGTCGAGCGAATAGCCCATCAGCTCCACGCTGCGCGGCTCCAGCTTGTACACGAGCAGGAACAGTACTAGCGGGATGTATTCGAGAAACGCCTTCATGCCTGAACTCCATCAGAGAACGTCAATGTTACCGCAGCTACGCCCGCGCCTGTGTTAGGCTGGCGCACTTTTTGATATCGCTTTTGAGGCTACGCGCATGGCGCTCACCCTGGCAATTCACCCGCTCAACCCACAGCCGCGTTTCATCGCGCAGGCGGCGGCGGTCATTCGCAAGGGCGGCGTCATGGTCTATCCCACCGATTCCGCCTATGCGCTGGGCTGCGCCGTGGGCAACAAGGCGGGCATGGAAAGCATCACGCGCATCCGTCAGGTGGATAACCGCCACAATTTCACCCTGGTGTGCCGCGACCTCTCCGAAATCGCCACCTACGCCAGAGTGGACAACGCCACGTACCGCCTGCTCAAGGCCCACACGCCCGCGCCGTATACCTTCATTCTCAAAGCCACCTCCGACGTACCGCGGCTCTTGCAACATGCCAAGCGCAAAACCATCGGCATCCGCGTGCCCGAACACCCGGTAGTCGCCGCGCTCCTCGCCTCGCTCGACGGCCCGCTGGTGAGCAGCACCCTGATTCTGCCGGGTGAAAGCGATCCGCTGATCGACATGGATGAAATCGAGCGCCGCCTGAGCCATCAGGTGGACCTCATCATCGACTCCGGCTTTTGCGGCCTCGAAGCCACCACCGTAATCGACCTCGAAGACGGCGCCCCCCAAGTGCTGCGCCGCGGCAAAGGCGATCCCGCACCGTTTGAATGAAAAAAAGAAAAAAGAGATAGAGAAAAAAGGAAGAGAAAAAAGGGACACCCACCACCAAACCCGATAGCCCGGTCTGGCTGCGCTGAAGCGAGACCCTTGGAGGCCATGGATGGCCGCAACGGAGCGTACAAGGACGTACTTGCAGGTTGTCTCGCTTCAGCGCAGCCAGACCGGGCGCCGTCTCCGCACTTGAACAGGTGTCCCCTCCATGTCCTTGAGCAGGGTCCCCTCCATGCGCTGTACTTACACGCTATAATCCCGCCCCATTCGGGCAGCAAGCCCGCAGTAAATCAGGGAGTAAGTTTTGAGTTCCATTGATTCCCAGCGGCGGGTGCTGTCTGGTATGCGCCCCACCGGACGTCTCCACCTCGGCCATCTCTACGGCGTCATCCATAACTGGGTCCAACTACAGCACGACTACGAATGCTTTCTGTTCGTCGCCGATTGGCACGCGCTGACCACCCACTACGAGCACCCGGAAATCATCGAAGACAACATCTGGGACATGGTCATCGACTGGCTCGCCGCTGGCGTCTCCCCCAGTGCCGCCACCTTATTCCTGCAATCCCGCGTGCCCGAACACGCCGAATTGCACCTGCTGCTGTCCATGATTACACCGCTCGGCTGGCTCGAACGCGTGCCCACCTACAAGGACATGCAGGAAAACCTCAAAGACAAAGACCTCGCCACTTACGGCTTCCTCGGCTATCCGCTGCTCCAGAGCGCCGACATTTTGATCTACCGCGCGGGTTTCGTGCCGGTCGGCGCCGATCAGGTGGCGCATGTCGAACTCACCCGTGAAGTCGCACGCCGCTTCAATCATCTCTATGGCCGCTCGCCCGATTTCGAGGACGCCGCCAAGGCCGCCATCGCCAAGATGGGCAAGAAAGTCGCCGCGCTTTACGACGAACTGCGCCGCAAATATCAAGAACAAGGCGACGCCGCCGCGCTGGAACGCGCCCGCGCCCTGTTGCGGGAACAGCAAAACCTCACCCTCGGCGACCGCGATCGTCTGTTCGGCTACCTCGAAGGCAGCGGCAAGATCATCCTGATCGAACCGCAGGCCAAACTGACGCCTGCCGCCAAGATGTCCGGCCTCGATGGCCGCAAGATGTCCAAGAGCTACGACAACGTCATCAGCCTGCGCGACGATACCGACACCATCACCAAGAAAATTCGCACCATGCCGACCGATCCGGCGCGTGTGCGCCGCAGCGATCCAGGCTCCCCCGCGCGCTGCCCGGTATGGCAGTTGCACGAAATCTTCTCCACGGACACCACGCGCGAGTGGGTGCAGCAAGGCTGCCAGAGCGCCGGCATCGGTTGTCTCGACTGCAAAAAACCGCTTATCGACAGCATCGACGCCGAACTCAGCCCCATCCGCGACCGCGCCCGCCAGTACGAGCAAGACCTGGGCCAGGTAAAGGCCATCATCAACACCGGCTCGGAAAAGGCGCGTGATGTCGCCCGCGACACACTGCACGACGTGCGTCAGGCACTCGGCCTGAACTATCGCTGAGCCGCCGTGATGAGCAGCGACAACATCGAAAGCGACAGCAGAGAAAGCGGCAACGTGGCAGACACCGTGGAAACTGCAAAAGCGCCGGAGCCGCAAGAGCTGGCCATCGCCGCGGAGCAAGATCTGGCGCCGGAGCCGCCCTTGAGCCTCTTGGCCAAGGCGCGTCAGGAGGCCAGCGGCAGCCGTCAGCAAGAATTGCCGTTTGCGTTCGTCGCGGGCAAGGCGGTGACTGATTTACCGAAGGATCTCTACATTCCGCCCGACGCGCTCGAAGTGTTCCTCGAAGCCTTCGAGGGGCCGCTTGATCTCTTGCTGTATTTGATCAAGCGCCAGAACGTCGACATCCTCGACATCAATGTCGCCGAAATTACCGCGCAATACATTGCCTATGTCGAACTGATGGAAGCCTCGCAGTTCGAGCTGGCCGCCGAATACCTGGTGATGGCCGCCATGCTGGCCGAGATCAAATCGCGCATGTTGCTGCCGCGCTCGAACGAAGACGAGGAAGACGAAGAAGATCCACGCGCGCAACTGATCCGCCGCTTGCAGGAATACGAGCGCTACCGCGAAGCGGCCGAACGGGTCGATGCGCTGCCGCGCCTTTACCGCGATCTCTTCCCTGGCAGCGCGCAAGGGCCGGATCTGGAACGCATTGCGCCGCGGCCCGATCTCGATCTCAATGAAATCCTGTTGGCCTTCGCCGAAGTGCTGCGTCGCGCCGATCTCAACGAAAGCCACCACATCCAGCGCGAAAGCCTCACCACGCGCGAGCGCATGACGCAGATTCTGCTGCGCATCTCCGCTGAACATTTCACACCGCTGCTGTCGCTCCTGATGAAGGACGAAGGCCGCGAAGGTGTAGTGGTAACTTTTCTTGCCATCATGGAATTGATCAAAGAATCCCTGGTGGAGTTGGCGCAAACCGAAGCCTTCGGCCCCATCCACATTCGAGCCCGCGCCGCCTGAGGCGGGAGATAAACCCTATGAATGAACCCATCGCCGTAGAAAACCCAGAAACAATAGAAAATCCAGAAACGATCCCAGCGGAAATTGCGGCAGAAATTCCCGCAGAAGTGCCGGTAGAAACGTCTATAGAACCGTCTATAGAAACTCCCGCCAACCGCAGCGAACTGGCGCCGCATAAACTCAAGCAGATCATCGAAGGCGCCTTGCTTGCCATCGGCAAGCCGCTGCCGATCGAGCGTCTGGAAAGTTTGTTCCAGGAACATGAATGCCCCGAGCGAGCCGCGTTCGAGGCAGCGCTGGGCGCCATTGCCGAGGACTGCATTGAGCGTGGTTTTGAACTCAAGAAAGTCGCCTCTGGCTATCGCTTCCAGGTGAAGCAGGATCTGGCGGAGTGGATAGCGCGGCTGTGGGAAGAAAAACCGCAGCGGTATTCGCGCGCGCTGATGGAAACGCTGTCCATCGTCGCCTATCGCCAGCCCATCACCCGCGGCGACATCGAAAAAATCCGCGGCGTGGCGGTGAGCACCCAGATCGTGCAAACCCTGCTTGAACACGAATGGATTCGCGTGGTGGGCCACCGCGACGTGCCGGGCCGCCCTGCCATGTACGCCACCACCAAACTGTTCCTCGACTACTTCAATCTGGAAAGCCTGGACCAATTGCCGCCCTTGTCGGAGATCCGCGATCTCGAAGAAATCAACCGCGAACTGTCGCTCGATGATGCCAAGCCGGCGAGCCGCATCATCGAATTTCCCGATCCCGAGCCGGGCGACAACGAAGCCGCCGAGGATGACGAAGCCGCCGCGGCCGCCGCCATCGGCACGCGCCCGATCAGCGAAATTCTCAGCGAAGTGGATGCGCGCTTGCAGCAGCGCGGCGCATCCGCCGAGGATGCCGCGGTGGCTGAACATGATGTGCTGGATGCGGAGGCTGCTGTTGATGCGGCTGAAGCGGCGTCTAGCACGCAAACGCTGGTGGAGAATCGTGAGAGTACTGAAAACGAAGATTCTCCCGGCTCTTGAGTCATACGTAACAGTAATTTTCTGATTGTTCTAAAATTTACCATAATGTCCCCTCTCCCCAGCCCTCTCCCGCAAGCGGGAGAGGGAGTCCTCCACCTTCTAATTTCGTGAGAAATAAGCCATGGCAGAACATAAATCCCCAGGTGCAAAACCCGCCCCAGGCGAAAAGTTGCAAAAAGTGCTGGCGCGCGCTGGCCTCGGTTCGCGCCGCGAACTCGAAGAATGGATTGCCGCGGGCCGTGTGAAGGTGAATGGCAAGGCCGCCACGCTCGGCGCTCGCGTCGGGCCGCAAGACAAGCTGCTGGTGGACGGCAAAAAAATCCTGGCCGATGCCGCACAGCCCGCGCAGTATTTATTGCTCTACAACAAACCGCTCGGCGAAATCTGCACCCGCAATGATCCCGAAGGCCGCCCCACGGTGTTCGATCATCTGCCGCGCCTGGGCACTGCGCGCTGGGTGGCGGTGGGCCGCCTCGACATCAACACGACCGGGCTATTGCTCTTCACCACCGACGGCGAATTGGCCAACAAGCTGATGCACCCCTCCAGCACTATCGAGCGCGAATACGCGGTGCGGGTGATGGGTGAAGTCACGGAAGACATGCTGAAAGCAATGGTCGATGGTGTGGAACTTGACGATGGCCCCGCGCATTTCAACGACATCCGTTACGCTGGCGGCGAGGGTGCGAATCATTGGTATCACGTTACCTTGCAGGAAGGCCGTAACCGCGAAGTGCGCCGCCTTTGGGAAGCGCAAGGTGTAAAAGTCAGCCGCCTCAAGCGTGTGCGCTATGGCAACATTCTGATTCCGAGCTACGTCAAAATGGGCAAGTTCATCGAACTGCCCGCCGCCGATGCCAAGGCGCTCTACACCCTTGCGGGCCTGCGTTACCGGCCTACTTCTAAACCGCTCGATCTCAAAGGCCGCTACGAAGCCCGCCGCCGTGGCGACAAACGTATCGCGCCACCCAAGGATCGCAAGCGCGCGGAAAGGCCGGCCACCGAACCACGCACCACGCGCGCGAGTGAAAGCCCTTGGCGTAGTGGGGCAGGCAACAAGAAGCGTTGAATTTCACCCCGTCAGGAGCTTGCAATTCATGACTCAACAGTCAATTAAATTTGCACTGAACTGGCGCCCGCTGCCAAGGTTGGCAGAGTTTGCATTCGCCTTGTCCGGCTGCTTGCTTGCAGCGGCGGCGCACGCGCAAATGCTGACGCTGCGCGGCGCCATTGGCAACTATCCCATCGTCATGGAAGTCAGCGCTGATGGCGAGGATGGCCATTATTTTTACGAAAAATACAAACAGGACATTTCGTTGCGCGGAGAACAGGATGCGGACACCTGGCGCTTGCGCGCGGATTGGTTCGATGGCGCGGACGACGATGCTGTGGAAAAATTTGTGCTGTCGCGCACGGGTGATGCCTTCACCGGCACCTACACCAGCGCCAAAGGCGCGACCTTGCCGGTAAAACTCCACATCGTTCCAACAGAAGCGGTGCCTGATCTCAAGGTGGCTCCGGCTCGGCGTGACGCGGCGTGGTCGGATTACGAGCGGATCAAGCTGGCGGATCTGAACATCGTTGCCGGTGAAAAGCAGACTATCGACGCCAAGTACCAGATACAGTGGCAACGCGAACCCTTGAGCGGCTTTGCGCTGTTTCATGTCATCAGTGGTTATCCTGAAGCGATCATGGCGTCGATCAACCAGATCATCGACCGGGATTATTATGACAATTTATCTGGCTATTTTTCCTGTTCCCAGGAGAGCGGCCCGGGTATCGATTCCCTTACGGCATCGCTGGAACTCTTGAACGAACGGTTCGTCAGTTACACCATCAGCAGCAGTTGGTTTTGCGCGGGCGCCGCGCATCCTGATTTTGGCACCGCGGGCACCACCATCGACGCCAAAACCGGCAAGGAGCTGACGCTGGATGATGTGTACTGGCTTGGCTCCGGGGTAAAGCCCGCCCAGAATTCGGATGCCTGGTACGCCTACCACCGCGACACCTTTGCGCCCGCCATCGTCAACTTGTTTCAGCAGCTTTATCCACAACATATGCAGGGTGGCGGTGATGGCGACGGCTGCGATTACAGCGAAGCAGATTTATGGACTTATGCTTCGGCCTGGCATCTGAGCGCTCAGGGCCTGTATGTTGGCGCGTATTTCCCGCGCGTGATGAAGGCGTGCGACGAGCCGGATTGGTCGTTTATTCCGTATAGTCTTCTGCAAGAAAATAACCCTGCTTTGTTTGGCAACTAGAGCGGTTTTGATTCAAATGCTGACACTCTCAGTTCGCGAAAGTCTTCTCCCCCAACCCCAACCCAGGAGCCTGCGTTATAAATTCCCCTCCTGTGGAGGGGTGGACGCCGCAGGCGGACGGGGTGGTGGGGAATTTATCTTGTGCCTCATTTGCCTACGGCACCACCCCGCCCT
>JAIRJU010000039.1 GCA_031260485.1 Pseudomonadales bacterium
AAGGTGTATCAAAGCAGCGGCGCCCTGATGCACCACTTCGACAATCTTTCGTCCGGTCAACGCGCCGAATTACTGACCGAGGGCGAAGGCAGCGAACGCACCACACCGTATTCTCTGGCCAATGTGCTGCGCTTGCGTCGCCCCTTTGTGGTGGTGGATGAGGCGCACAACAGCCGCACTGAGCTGGCCTTCGATATGCTGGCGCGTTTTCGTCCCAGCGGTGTGATGGAACTGACCGCGACGCCTGATCTGGAACGCACGCCAAGCAATGTGCTGCACAGCGTATCCGCCGCCGAATTGAAGGCGGAAGAAATGATCAAGCTGCCGGTGGTGCTGCAAACGGAACCCAACTGGCAGCAATGTCTGGCCGATGCCATAGGCCGACGCGATGCTTTGCAGAAACTGGCCGATGAAGAGCGCCGCGCGGGAGCGGCTTATTTGCGCCCATTGGTATTGATTCAGTCCGAGCCGCGTCGCGCTGGCGTGGAGACGAGGGATTTTGAGCAAGTACGCAATGAGTTGATAAGCAACCACAACATTCCGGCCAATGAGATTGTGGTGGCGACTGGCGAGGAAAAAGGGCTGGAGCAGATTGATGCTGATTACAAACAGGGTATTGCCGATCCCGCGTGTCCGGTGAAGTTCGTCATCACTCAAAAAGCATTGGCCGAAGGTTGGGACTGTCCATTTGCGTACATTCTGGTGAGCATGGCTTCGCTGTCATCGGCTACAGCAGTGGAACAGTTGCTGGGGCGTGTACTGCGTCAACCGGGCGCCAGTCATCGCAAGGCCCGTGCTTTGAATCAGTCTTATGCTTTTGTGGTGTCGCGTAATTTTGCCGAAACAGCGGGCGCACTGCGCGATCGTTTGGTGGCAGGCGCGGGATTCGAGCGGCGCGAAGTGAGTGAGTTCGTTACCGCAGCCAAAGCAGAGCAGGCGCGGCTGGACTTGGAGGGACGCGCCGGGCGCATTGTTGTGCGGCCTGTAGTCATTACCTTGCCTGAAAAACCCAATCTGAAAAGCGTACCCAAGCCGGTGCGCGATAAAGTCAGTTGGGACAGCAAGCTCAACACGCTGACCATCAGTACCCCGCTGACGGAAGATGAAACCGAAGCTCTTAAAACTTCAGTGACTTCAGAAGCCGCAGCTGTGGCGATTGTGGAAGCCGCAGAAATCAGCCGAACCACGGCGGTTGAGTTCTTTCAGACCCCTGCCGAGTTGGGTGAGCGTTTCCGCGTGCCGCAGATGGCGCTGCGCGTGCAGGGCGAGTTGGCATTGTTTGATGACCCGGAGGTACTGGAATATCCATGGGATTTATCGTTCTACGATGCCGCCCCCACACTGGATAACTTGACGGCGCTAGGTGCTGCCTTGAAAGTTTCCGAAGGCGGCGAAATCGACATCAACGAGAGCGGCAAAGTCGAATCACGATTTTTGCCCAACTTGCAGCGTGATCTGGGTCTGATCTATCAACCGGAAAACTGGGACGAAGTTCGTATTGCTGCTTGGCTGTGCAAAAACTTGCCGGAGCCATCGTTAACGCACGCCAGCAAGCAGGCATTTGTGGCGGCATGGCTTACCGACTTGCTACGCAGGGATACCTTCACGCTGGCCCGCGCCAATCTACAAAAATTCCTGATCCGCAATCTGCTGGAATCCCGCATTCGTGAACTGCGCAAACAAGCCATCGGCAAGGCGTATCAACAGACACTATTTGGCGATGATGCTTCATCGCGCGTGGCGGTGACCGATCAATACCTTTTCGAGTTTCACGCTCAAGCCTACGCGCCCAGCAGAGACTACGATCATCGCTATGGACGCTTTGATTTCCGCAAACACTTCTACGGGCGCATGGGTGATTTCGATAGCAAGGAAGAATTTGAGTGTGCCTGCCAGTTGGATATATGGGCGCAACAGGGACGTATTCAGTTTTGGGTGCGCAACCTCGTTCGACGTGAAGGTTGTTCGTTCTTTCTGCAGAAAGCTACCGACCGTTTTTATCCAGACTTTCTGTGCCAGCTACCCAGCACTGAAGGCAAACCGGGGGCTGTTCTGGCCGTTGAGTATAAAGGGGCGAATTTTTGGAAGGGCGCTGAAGATGATCGCTTGATCGGCGGCCTGTGGGCGAACCTGTCTGAAGGGCGCTGCCGGTTTGTGATGGTGAAAGACAAGCAATGGGGTTGGATTGAGGGGAAGCTGGCGTAGGACGGTTTGTCTACCGAGTAGATCAATATGAATAGCAAACTCCCCATCAACCTCAACGACCTGCTGCGCCAGCGCACGGTCGAGGGCGAGCGCATCGAATACAAGGCGGGATGGAATCCGGATGCGATCATTCGCACCCTGTGCGCCTTCGCCAACGACTTCGAGAACCTGGGCGGCGGCTATGTGGTGATTGGGCAGGATTGCGATACTGATGGTCGTCCCGTGTTTCCACCTGTTGGCCTGCCCGCCAGCCAACTCGACAAAATCCAGCGTGAACTTCTGGCACATTGCCAATTGATCCAGCCGCCGTATTTCCCGGCATTGAGTGTTGAAGTCGTCGAAGGCCGCCATCTGATCGTGCTGCAAGCGTCTGGCGGATACACCCGGCCCTACAAAGCACCAGAATCGGTCACGGCGAAAAAGAAAACGTGGCATTACTACATCCGCCGCTACAGCAGCACGGTTGAGGCGAAGGGCGACACGGAGCAGGAACTGCTGAGCCTGACCGCCAAGGTGCCATTCGATGACCG
>JAIRJU010000049.1 GCA_031260485.1 Pseudomonadales bacterium
ACAACCTCGCCTGTCCGGCGTCTCCCGTTCACTACCAGGACGATCCGATCAAGACTATGCGCACGAGTGTGCTGGGTGCGCTCAATGTTTTGGAACTGGCTCGTACCTGCGGCGCCAAAGTGTTCCAGGCGTCCACCTCCGAAATCTATGGCGATCCGCTGGTGCATCCGCAGCCGGAATCCTACTGGGGCAATGTGAATTCTTTCGGGCCGCGCGCCTGCTACGACGAAGGCAAGCGCTGCGTCGAAACGCTGTTTTACGACTTCCACCATCGCTACGGCGTAGAGGTGCGGATCGCGCGGATCTTCAATACCTATGGCCCGCGGATGCAGCCTGACGACGGGCGGGTGGTGTCGAATTTCATCGTGCAGGCTTTGTGTGGCGACGATCTCACCATTTACGGTGATGGCGCGCAAACACGCTCCTTCTGTTTCGTGGATGATCTGATCGACGGTTTCCTGAAACTCATGGACGCTCCCTCCGGCAACGCCCGGCCCTACAACCTCGGCAACCCTGGCGAGTTCACCGTGCGCGAACTGGCCGAACAGGTCATCGCTCTGACAGGCTCTCGTTCCAGAATCACGCACCTGCCGTTGCCAGCGGACGATCCGCGCCAGCGCCGGCCGGATATTACCCGCGCCCAGAGTGAGCTTGGGTGGTCGCCGCGCGTGCCGCTCGCCGAGGGGCTGGTGAAAACAGTCGCGTATTTCGATCGTTTGCTTTCACGTCAGACACTGGCGGGAAAGTGGCCTGACACGCGCCTTGCATTGGCCGACGCTCAGGCAAACCTCCCCCCTCCAACGCTTCCCTATATGTCGCCACCAATAGCCTGCGCGTGATTGCGCGGCTTGGCGATGCAGGATGGTCACGATGAACGAATTCACAGAAAAACCGCGCAGTTTACTGGCCCGCTTTGCCTTTCCAGCCTACGTACTGGTGGCGATCCCCTATATCGCGTGGCGCATCGAGATTACCTACAGATTTGGGGCCTGGTATTTCTGGCTGCTGCTGGCTAGCGAAATCCTGAGCATCATGCTGATGCTCTTTCACCTCGCCACCTGCGGCAGGATATGGATACCGATCGCCAAGCCAGGCCAGTCGAACCTGAGTGTGGACATTTTCATTCCGACGTACAACGAGCCGGAGAACGTCGTCAAGCTGACCGTTATTGGCGCGCTCAACGTGCGGGGCAGGGGCAAGGTTTTTCTGTTGGACGATGGCTGCCGCTTGAACATGCGGCTGATGGCGGAATCGCTTGGCGCCCATTATGTTGCGCGGCAGGATAACGCGCACGCCAAGGCCGGCAACATGAACGCCGGCATTGTGCATAGCGACGCCGATTTGATGCTGTTTCTGGACTGCGATCATGTGCCGCAGCCCAACATCATCGAGCGCACCATCGGGTACTTCGATGATCCGAAGCTCGCCTTCGTGCAGACTCCCCAACTGTTCTATAACACAACAAGCGTTCAATTTCGGCCCACGCGCCGCCGCCCCTTATGGAACGAGCAAAGCATGTTCTACGAGGCGATTCAGCCCTCGAAGAACTGCTTCAACGCCGCGTTCTTTTGCGGCAGTGGCGCGCTGGTGCGCCGCGAAGCCATTGATTCCATCGGCGGCTTTGCGACAGGCACCGCGACCGAAGACATTCACACCTCGTTACGGCTGCACGCGCGCGGGTGGCGTTCGTTGTTCGTCAATGAGCAACTCGCGCATGGGATCGCCCCGATCAACATGACCGAGTATCACAAGCAGCGCACGCGCTGGGGCGCGGGATCGCTGGGCGTGCTGTTGCGTTCTTCGGATTCACCCCTGTGGGCGCGCGGCCTCACCTTGGCGCAGCGCATTTGCTACTTCAATTCGACGTTCTCATTCGTCAACGGTGTGCAGCGTTTGTTCTACATGCTGTTTCCCGCCGTGTTGTTGCTGCTGGCGCCGTTCACCACCAACGATTTCCAGATTGACGCCGTGCATTATGTGGCGGTGATGCTCGGCTTCATCACGTTCTCTTATGCCTGCGTGTGGGCCACGTCCGATGGGGCTTATCACCCCATTCTTACCGAGGAATATAACCTGGCGAACATGTTCTCTCATCTCCTCGCGCTGCGCGGGGTGCTGCATGTGAGCGCCAAATTTGCGGTTTCACTGAAAGGCAAGGCGGAAGCGGAAACCTCGGTGGTCGAGTCGGGCTTGCGTGTTCTGTGCCTCGGCCTTGGCGCCGCCAGCCTGTTTGGGCTGAGCTTCTGGCTAGGATCCGGCAGGCCTCTCGATGGGTTGTTGACCAATATGGTCGGATTGGCCTTGTTCTGGAACACGCTCAATGTCTTTTTGATCATTCCTTTTTTATTGTTTTTGCGCCGCCATCGCGCCAGAGAAATTCCGCTCAGCGCGCTGGCGCTTCCTCTGGTACCTGCTTCTTTGGTCAACGCAAAGGGCGCCCACGAGGTGTTCATTACCGCGTTGGACCTTGCCGGGGCGACCATCACAGCGCCACAGGATTGCCTGGCGGACGGCGATCACCGTCTTTTGTTTCATGCCGGTCAACAATGGATCGAAATCGCCG
>JAIRJU010000105.1 GCA_031260485.1 Pseudomonadales bacterium
TGCACTCGCGTCATGTCATTGGCGGCGAAACTGTAGTTGAGGCGGTAGGCCAGGATGCCGTCGTGGCCCAAAAGCTGGGCGGGCGCGGTGTCCTGGTTTGAAGGCTGGGCAGGCGCGGCGGGCGAGGGGGCGCGATAGGGTTGCTGAAAGGCGCCGCTTTTGAGCTGATCCACGGTTTGCGGGCTTGCCGCCAACTGCTCTTGCCCGCCGAGTGCGGCCATGCGTTCCCGCAGAAACTTCAACAGCAGTGTCGTGAAGCGGCGGGTGAGCCACACACGATATTCGGTATCGTTCTCTTCGCGGGCTTTGAATAGCAGACGGTCCTGCTCGGTGCTATAGGAAAGATTCATTTGTTGCAGCATGGAATTGCACTTCGAGAAAAATCCAGCCGCGAAGTGTGCAGGGCTTTGCCGGGAGGCGCAAGGCCGATCCTGTGCAGCGAGCCGCCCAGCAAAACACGCGGCGATCTGCTGTAAGTGGAGCGCGGGCTGTATTTCACGGCGCTTGACAGCATAATGCCACCACTCAAAATTGCGTGCAGTTTGCGCGGTTTGCCGTGTGTTTGGCGTCAGGTGTGCTTCGAGGGAATCCGAGTGTCATGAGATTTTTCAATCAAAAGCAATTGGCCATGTCCTTGATAGGGCTGGGGGCGGTGCCGCTGGTGGTGGGCGGCCTCTTGGTTGTCACACAAACCAATCTCGCTTTCTTGCCCGCGGCATCCGCCTTGATGTTGCATGTGTACGGGGTGATCGTCGCCAGTTTGGTGGCAGGCGTGCATTGGGGCATCCACTTCTGCAAGCGCACCAACGACAGCGTTTATCTGTTGAGTTGCCTCAGTGCGCTGTTGTTGTGGCTGAGTTTCATGTGGGCGGGTAGAGCCGCGGGTTTCGCGCTGGTGCTGGTGAGCTTCGTACTGCTGTGGGTAGAGGAATACCGCTTGAGCCAGCAGCGCGTCACCACCCTGTGGTTCTGGCAGTTGCGCAATCTGGTGAGCGCGATTGCCGTGGTCAGTTTGCTGCTGGCCATCATCGGCAGTTGAGCCGTTTGCCTTGCCGCGATTAAGAAACGGCGAGAAAAATGGAAAGAAAAATGGAGAGCAAAATGAAAAGCAAAATGAAAAGAGAATTGCGATGGCCACCGCCCGTATCTTGTTGACACAGCGCTGGCCCGCTGCGGTCGAAGCTGCGCTTTTGCATGAGTACGATACTACCCTCGGTGAGCGCCCCCTGAGCGTGTCTGAATGGCGCGACGCGCTTACCCAGTACGACGCCATCTGCCCCTGCGTGGCCGATCGTTTCGTCGCTGAATTGGGCGAGCTTGGCGCCGTCAGAACCCGCTTGCTCGCCAATTATGGCGTCGGTTACAACCACCTCGATCTTGCTGCCGCGCGCAAACTGGGCATCACTGTCACCAATACACCGGGCGTGCTCACTGATGCCACCGCCGATCTCGCCATGACCTTGTTGCTGATGGTGGCGCGCCGTGCTGGCGAGGGCGAGCGTCAGTTGCGCTCTGGTCAATGGCGCGGCTGGTACCCGACGCATTTGATGGGCACACAGGTCAGTGGCGCCACGCTCGGCATCGTTGGCATGGGACGCATCGGCCAAGCCATGGCGCACAAGGCGCATCATGGTTTTGGTATGAATATTCTTTATCATAATCGGCGCGAGGTGCAGGATCCGGCAGTGGCGCGCATGGGCGCGCGTTTCTGCGCGAACCTGGATGATCTCTTGCGCGCCGCCGACTTCGTGACAGTCCACACGCCCGGCGGCCAAGGCACGCAGCACCTGTTTGACGCGCGGCGTTTTGCGGCCATGCAGGGGCACGCGTATTTCATCAATACCGCGCGGGGCGACGTGGTGGATGAAGCCGCGTTGATCGCCGCGCTCGATGCAGGCTGCATTGCTGGCGCCGCGCTCGATGTGTATGCGCAGGAGCCGCACATCCCCGCGGCCTTGCTCGGGCGCGAGAACGTGGTGCTGCTGCCGCATCTGGGCAGCGCCACCGTGGCCACGCGCACTGCGATGGGCATGAAGGTAAAGGCCAACCTCGATGCGTTCTTCAAGGGTCAGCCAGTTCCTGACCAAGTGTTCTGATTTGAACGCCGCTGGCAATGACAAGCTGGTGGCGCTGGTGGACGAGATCCGCGCCTGCCGCCATTGCGCGGCGCACCTGCCGCACGCGCCGCGCCCGGTGCTGCGCGTGGCACCCGGCGCCAAGTTGCTCATCATCGGGCAGGCGCCGGGTACCAAGGTTCATGCCAGCGGTATTCCGTGGGATGACGCCTCTGGCGAGCGTCTGCGTGCTTGGATGGGGCTGAGCAAAGAGCGTTTCTACGACACGCGCAACATCGCCATCATGCCGATGGGCCTGTGTTATCCCGGCAAAGGCCAAAGTGGCGATCTGCCGCCGCGGCGTGAATGTGCACCGCTATGGCATCAGCGCGTGCTGGAGCGGTTGCCAGCGGTGGAACTGACGCTGCTGATCGGCGCCTACGCGCAGCGCTACTATCTGCGCGACGACAGATCCCGCTCGCTTACCGAACTTGTGCAGCGCTGGCGCGATTTCGCCCCGCGTTATCTGCCGCTGGTGCATCCTTCTCCGCGCAACCGGCTGTGGCTGGCGCGCAATCCCTGGTTCGAGGCAGAACTGGTGCCGGTACTGCGCGAGCGCGTGCAGCAACTTCTGGGGACGTAAACCGTTTCTGGGTACGTAAACCGCGCTCGGCGTACTGCGTTCTTGCTGCCTGTCCCGGTATGCCCAGGCGGCAGCCGGGAAGGGTTCCATCCAGCGGGACACAAGCACTATGACAAGCGCGACTTTACCAATCATGCAACCGGCGCGCGGTGACGCTCAGGCCAGGCTTGGCTATGATGGCGAACATGCTGCGGGACGACGGGAGACGAAGGCTCTGCGACAACAACTCGGACTCGAGAACTTTCTGGCAGGCGTGGAGCGCAAAGCGTACCGGATGGCGCGCATTGCCACCGGTAATCAGGAAGAGGCGCTCGACATCGTGCAGGATGCGATGCTGAAACTCGTGGAAAAATATGCTGACAAGCCAGAATCGGAACTCGGCCCCTTGTTCTTCCGCATTCTGCAAAGCCGTATTCACGATTGGTACCGCCGCAGCGCGGTGCGCAACCGTTTCCGCAGTTGGCTGGGAACGGCGGACGATGACGACGAAGAGGACGCCTTGCAATTGGTGCCCGATCCCGCCGGCAAGGCGCCTGAAGAATTATTGGCCTTGAGCGGCAGCATGGAAGCGCTGGAAGAGGCGCTGCGGCGGCTGCCGCTACGTCAACAACAGGTATTTTTGTTGCGCGCCTGGGAAGGGCTGGACGTGCGTCAAACCGCCCACGCCATGGGCTGCGCCGAGGGCAGCGTGAAAACACATTATTCTCGCGCCCTGACTACCTTGCGAGCAAAATTGGGAGATCACTACTTATGAGCGAGCCAGCGATGCCTGCCACCCAGCACGTGGCGGATGCGGATACAACGGCCTTCTTGAGCCGGGTACGACAAGACCTCGATCACAGTTGCGCGGTGCTGGATGGGCACACCTTGTCGCGCCTCAATCGTATTCGCCATACCGCGTTTGACGCCAAGACGGCGCGGCGCCGTTCCCCGCTGCTGCTGCCTTTTGGCGGCTTGGTGACGGCAGCGGTATTGATGTTCAGCGTATTGCTGCTCAACGATACGCCCCAGGCGCCACTGCCCCAGGTATCACTGCCCCAGATATCATTAAAAGGATTGCCGGCCGCCGCCGAGCAGCTTGAAGACATGGATCTGCTGAGCGCGTCCGAAGAAGTCGACTTCTACGAAGAACTGGAGTTCTATCAGTGGCTGGCCGATAGCGCCATTTGAGCGCGTTCGTTTGATGTGGTGCCTGTTTGATCTGATGTCTGTTTGATGTGATGAGGAGAAAAGTGTGAATTGGTTATTCGCCATCTGTATCGGAGTTTGCGTGTCTAACGGCACACCAACAGCGGCGCAACGCGATGCCACGGAGTTGTTGTCGATTCTGGAATTCCTTGGCGGCGAAGATGACGCCAACTGGGACGCTCTGCGCGGTACTCTGAGCGGTACTCTACGTAGTGCCGAGCTTGGCACCGAGGAAAATGCAAGCGTGGCAACAGCCACCGCCGCGCCCGATAATGCCAAAGACAGCAATGTCAAAGACAGTAATGCCAAAGACAGCATGGAAGCCAAGCCCGTGGCCGATGCGCCGCAGGGCCTCGATCTGGCACAAGCCGCCACGACTACCGGGAAAAAATCCGCACTCAAG
>JAIRJU010000114.1 GCA_031260485.1 Pseudomonadales bacterium
GAATCACTATCAGAGTCAGAATCGCTGTCCGAGTCGCTGTCGGAATCGGAATCGCTGTCACTATCCGAATCGCTATCGGAGTCAGAGTCGGAATCGCTGTCGCTATCCGAATCACTGTCAGAATCGGAATCACTGTCACTATCTGAATCAGAATCGCTGTCGCTGTCCGAGTCGCTATCGGAATCGCTATCACTGTCCGAGTCACTGTCGGTGTCGGAATCACTGTCAGAGTCAGAGTCGCTATCACTATCCGAGTCACAGTCAGAATCGGAATCGCTGTCGCTATCGGAATCGGAGTCACTGTCGCTATCCGAGTCGGAATCGGAATCACTGTCAGAGTCCGAATCACTATCAGCATCCGCATCGCCGCCATCTAGGGGATCTCCGGTCCAGGCGACCTTCACATCGTCGCTGACGTTGCCGGCTTCATCTTCCGCGTGCGCTGTCACCTCGCCTTTGGGCTGCGGTTTATCGGCTGTCACTGACCAGGTGCCGTCGTCTTTGGCTTTGGCGGTGGAGGTCGAGCCATCCGGCCAGGTGACTGTCACCGTGGCGCCGGGTTCGGCGGTGCCCGAGGCGGTGGGGGTGCCGTCGTGATTCTCATCGGTCAGCGTGAAAGCCGGGGGATCGATATGCGTCTTGATGTCCAGCGTGATGTCATCCGATGGCGGGCTGCTATGCCCTTCGCCATCGCTTTGCGTGGCGTGGAACGTATGCTCGCCATCGGGAAAAGGCGTGGTGGGCGGCAGGCGCCAGGTGCCGTCTGGATTCACCGTGGTGGTGCCAATGATCTTGCCGGTTTCCTCCGTCACCGTCACCGTGTATCCCGGCCTGCCAGTGCCCAGGAAAATGGGCTGGTTGTCGTCGGTGACATCGCCCGAGTGGAGGTAGCCTTGATGAGGCCCTACGGCGTCGTAAATCAGAAAGGTCGGCGCGGGAATCACCGGATTCGTGGGCGGCGGCGCCACAGACGCTGAGTCGTCATCATCATTGGCGAGCGCCACCACGGCGCCTCCCGCCAAGAATCCCAAAAGCCCCCACAGCCACCATAGCGCGCCGCGTTCCTCAACTGGAACGAACCAGTGCAACTGGTGTTCGGCAATGCCATCGCCCGCTCCATCGAGCGCGCGCGAGAAATCCACCCAGTAGGGCTGTTGCCCGTCGATGAACACCAGTTGATCACTGGCGGCACCGGCAAAGAAACCGCGAATCGTGAGCTTGCGGCCATCGGCGAATTCGGCAACCAGATCATTGCCTTGCAGTGCGAAATTCACCACATCTTCGCGGCGCGCATGAATCACGAACACTTCGCTCTGGCCACTCTCCGCCAGCACCGTCTGTCCTGCGAAGACTTGCACCACCACGCCATCTTGGCCCGCATTTTTCTCGGGCGGTGTCAGCGGAAAACCACGGGCATTCACGAGATCACGATCGGTCATAATTCAACTCCAGTCGGCGTAACTTCATACCGGGGGCTGGGCTCGATCGACCGCCTCCTGGGGCTCCCAAGCAGGCTGGAACGACGACAAAGCAAACAGCAACGAGAAATCATGCTAGCCGCGATACAAGGGCCTTGCCCACGCATCCGGCATCACAAACCCACTTCTGTGGGGGCGCTTTTATAGGTTTTGGCGGCAACCCTGTATTTCAGATTATTCAGCTTGTGAACAAATTCGGTCCAAAATTTGTTGCACATGCGCGTGTTGGCGCAAGTAGCCGGGGACGGCAGGCACACAGAGGAAGCAAGTAACGCGGGAAGAGTGAACCCATTAAGGAACACTCATTCTTTTATGTTTGTTTCAAATTATTCAAGCGATGAACAAATTCGACCCAAAACCAGCAGGACAAAACCGGCAAGGCAACCGGCGCGGGAGAGGTGGAATCTGAGGGTTGTTGCTGTTTTGCCAGCGAACAGCAATCAGCCGAGGCCGGATTCGGCCAGTTTTACCGCATGGAACAAGGCACGCGCCTTGTTCAGAGTTTCGTCCCATTCCGAACGCGGTACAGAATCGGCCACGATGCCCGCTCCGGCTTCGATATAGAGCGTGCCGTCCTTGATCACGGCGGTGCGGATGGCGATGGCCATGTCCATGTTGCCATTCCAGGACAGATAGCCCATGGCGCCGCCGTAGATGCCGCGCTTGACCGGCTCGAATTCGTCGATGATTTCCATGGCGCGCACCTTGGGCGCGCCGCTGAGCGTACCCACCGGCAAGGTCGCTTGCAGCACATCGAGCGCGCTGCGGTTGGCGGCAAGCTGGCTTTCCACCGTGGAAGCGATGTGCATCACGTGCGAGTAGCGTTCCACCACCATTTGCTTGCTGACCTGCACCGTGCCGATCTTGCTGACACGGCCAGAGTCGTTGCGACTGAGATCGATCAGCATCAAGTGCTCGGCGATTTCCTTGGCGTCGCTCAACAGGTCCCGCTCCAGCGCCTGATCTTCGTCCTCGGTGCGGCCACGGCGGCGCGTTCCGGCCAAAGGGCGCACGGTGATGTGGCCATCTTCCACGCGCGCCAGAATTTCCGGCGAGGCGCTAACGATGTGGAAATCCCGCATGTCCATGAACACCATGTACGGCGAAGGATTGAGTTGACGCAAGGCGCGATACACATTGAGCGGCGCTCCGCCAAACGGCAGGCTCATGCGCTGCGCCAATACCACCTGCATGACATCGCCCGCCGCGATGTACTCCTTGATCTGCTCCACCGCGCGTTCGTAAGCCGCTTGGCCGAAGCTCGATACGAAATCGGCCTCGGTTACGTCGCGGCGGCCAGTGCGCGGCGGAAACTGCGCGCGCGTTTGCAGTTGCGCCTCTAGCGCATCGAGCTGCGCTTGCGCGGCCTCATAAGCGCCCTCTACGGCAGGATCGGCGTACACCAGCAACGTAAGCTGGTTGCGCAAGTTGTCGAACACCACCAGCGCCTCGGACACCATCAACACGATGTCGGGCGTGTGTACGGTATCCGGCGGTGCACTGGCGGCCACCCGGCGCTCGACATAGCGCACGGTGTCGTAACCAAAATAGCCCACCAGGCCACCATTGAAGCGCGGCAACTGCGGCAGTTCCGCAATGCGATAACGCTGCTGGAACGCGCTGATGAACGCGAAAGGGTCAACGTTTTGCTGCTGTTCCACCACCTGGCCATCCTGCTCCACGCAGAGCTCATTGCCGCTCACTTTCAGCACGGTGCGGCACGGCAACCCGATGAAAGAATAG
Source organism: Pseudomonadales bacterium (assembly GCA_031260485.1). Classification (GTDB taxonomy): domain Bacteria; phylum Pseudomonadota; class Gammaproteobacteria; order Pseudomonadales; family Pseudohongiellaceae; genus CAILUG01. Next base: position 3,222 of record JAIRJU010000114.1, read on the forward strand.
CGGCCCCATTTTTCGCCGCCCTGCACCGATTCCAGAAAATAACTGTACGGGCCTTGCGCCAGCTTGAGGTAGACACCGAGCGGCGTGTCGAGATCGGCCAGCACCTCGCGCATCAGCGGAATGCGGTTATAGCCTTGCGCGGCCAGCGCGCGGTATTGGTCGAGCGTCATGGCAAGAGTCTCATACAGACGCCAATTCCTTGCGCATGGCGGCGATGGTGGCGGCGTAGTCGCCGCTATTGAAGATGGCGGAGCCGGCCACGAACATGTCGGCGCCGGCGCGCGCGATTTCGGCGATATTGGCAAGGCCCACGCCGCCATCGACTTCCAGCTTGATGTCGCGCCCGCTCGCGGTAATCAGCTCGCGCACCTGAACCAGCTTGCGCAAGGTGGAGGGGATGAATTGCTGGCCGCCGAAGCCTGGGTTTACCGACATCAGCAGGATCACGTCGAGCTTGTCCATCACGTAATCGAGGCAACCGAGCGGCGTCGCCGGGTTGAGCACCAAGCCGCTTTTGCAGCCGAGATCGCGGATCAGTTGTAACGAGCGGTCAACATGCTGCGAGGCTTCGGGATGAAACGTGATGTAGCTGGCGCCCGCCTTGGCGAAATCGTTGATAAGGCCATCCACCGGGCTCACCATCAGATGCACGTCGAGCGGCGCGGCAATGCCATACTTGCGCAGCGCCTGGCACACCATCGGCCCGATGGTGAGATTGGGCACGTAGTGGTTGTCCATCACATCGACGTGCACCACATCAGCACCCGCCGCCAGCACCGCCGCCACCTCTTCACCCAAACGGGCGAAATCGGCGGAGAGGATGGAAGGAGCGATCAGGTACGGAGCGGGCATGGGCTGAGCCTAATAATGTTGCAAACGGCGATCCAAAAAGTGCGGTGAATTGTACTGATTTCCGCTGCATCCGTCATGGATAAGGGCGCCATGCCAGAACCTGGGGCGAGGCTTGCCCGCCCTGCAATGATGTATCGCCCTTTACCCAGCAGGATTGCAAAGCAGGCCGTGGCCCTCATATCCTGCACACGTCTGTGCGGGCCTTTTCGCTGGCACACGTATTCGCGCCAACCATTGGAGGTTTTCATGCTGCGTATATTGCTGTTCTTCGGCACCAACATTGCTGTAATGCTGCTGCTGTCCGTGATCTTCCGGCTGCTCGGGATCGGCGGCATCCTGCAAGCCAACGGCGTCAGTCTCGATCTTGGCGCGCTTTTGGTGTATTCCGCCGTGATCGGTTTCTCTGGCGCGCTGATCTCGCTGTTCCTATCCAAGTTCATGGCCAAGCGCAGCATGGGCGTAGAGATCATCACCCAGCCGCGCACCGAGTTCGAGCGCTGGCTGGTGCAAACCGTGCAGCGCCAAGCCGAGGCCGCTGGCATCAAGATGCCCGAGGTGGGCGTGTTCAATCAAAACGCGCCCAATGCCTTCGCCACCGGCTGGAACAAGAATGCGGCTTTGGTTGCGGTCAGCAGCGGGCTGGTGCAGGCCATGAACCGTGACGAGATCGAAGCCGTGCTTGGCCACGAAATCAGCCACGTCGCCAATGGCGACATGGTGACGATGACGCTGATCCAAGGCGTGGTGAACACCTTCGTGGTATTTCTCTCGCGCGTGATCGCCTTCGTCGTCGACCGCGTGGTATTCAAAACCGAGCGCGGCACCGGGCCCGCGTTCTTCATCGTGTCGATCGTGGCGCAGATCGTGTTGGGCCTCTTGGCGCAGATGATCGTGATGTGGTTCTCGCGCTGGCGCGAATTCCGCGCCGATGCGGGCGGCGCCAAGCTGGCGGGCAATCAACGCATGATCGCCGCGCTGCGCCGCCTGCAACAGGGGCAACCGGCAGAAATGCCGAAGGAAATCGCGGCGTTTGGCATCAATTCCCACGGCATGATGGAATTGTTCTCCAGCCATCCGCCACTGGAAAAGCGCATCCGTGCGCTGGAACAGAGTGTTTGAACTGATCTGAGTTTCCCTTCCCCACTGCAAACCCTCCCCCGCAAAACGGGGGAGGGGCATCACTGCTTAGAAACGATCGAGGTTCATCACCTTGGTCCAGGCGGCGATGAAATCCTGCACGAATTGGTCCTTGGCATCGTCTGAGGCGTAGACCTCCGCCACCGCGCGCAGTTCCGAGTTGGAGCCGAACACCAGGTCCACTGGTGTTGCGGTCCATTTGACCGCGCCACCTGCTTGAGCGCGTCCTTCATAGAGGCCCGGCATCGTGGTTGACTTCGACCACTGGGTATCCATCGACAGCAGATTGACGAAGAAGTCGTTGCTGAGCTGGCCTGGGGTAGCGGTGAACACCCCGTTTGCGGATTGGCCTTCATTCGCGCCCAGCACGCGCATCCCGCCCACCAGGGCGGTCATTTCCGGCACGGTGAGGGTCAGCAGATTGGCTTTGTCTACCAGCGCTTCCGCGGGCGAGAGGCGGCTATCCATTGCGTAATAGTTGCGGAAGCCGTCGGCCTTCGGTTCGAGTACGGCGTAGGAGGCGGCGTCGGTCTGCGCTTGTGAGGCATCGACCCGGCCTGGCCGGAACGGCACCGCGACATTGCGGCCCGCCGCCTGCGCTGCTTGCTCGATGGCGGCGCCGCCGCCCAGCACGATCAGGTCGGCCAGCGAGACTTGCTTGCCATCGGTGTGGCTCTGGTTGAACTCGGCCTGGATGCCGCTGTAAACCGCCAGCACTTTTTGCAGCTCCGCCGGATCGTTGACCGCCCAGTCGCGCGCCGGGGCGAGGCGAATGCGCGCGCCATTAGCGCCGCCGCGCTTGTCAGAGCCGCGGAACGT
>JAIRJU010000158.1 GCA_031260485.1 Pseudomonadales bacterium
CAGCGTGGTGCATTACTGTGGTAGCGGTGTCAGTGCCGTGCCCAACCTGATTGCCATGGAACTGGCAGGCTTTGTGCCCACCGCGCTCTACGGCGGCAGTTGGAGCGAATGGAGTCGCACGCCGGGGCTGGGCGTGGAGCGTTGAGCACCCCGCGCGTTGTAGGGGCGAAAAATTTTTCGCCCCTTGCCGTTTCTTCATGAACGAAGCGCAGCAGGGCGAAGGATTTTTCGTTGCTAGAAAACTGGTAACTTCCTACATGCCTGCGGCGCGGGTTTCAGAATGAAATCCATTGAAAATGGTGTGAAAACTACGTAGGCAGCTATCGCAAACAGAGCATCTATATCAAAACGCCAGGGCAAACGCATCTAAATTTGAGGCGCGCGCCTTACGCAATTTTTCCCCCTCGCGGGAGAGGGGGCGATGCCGCCCATCCCCGCGCAAATTCACAACGCATCCAGTGGACTCAAAACCCCCCGCCCGCCTCGGTTCAGCACATGCGTGTAAACCATCGTCGTCCGCACATCGTTATGCCCTAATAACTCCTACACCGTGCGAATGTCATAACCCGCCTGCCGCGCCGCCTCACGCACGGCGCGCTGCACACTTTCCGGGTAAATGTGATGCCGCCGCTCCACCCCTGAGCGCGGATTCACGGAACGCACCGGACTGGCAAACACCCACTGCCATCCCCACGACCGCCCCGCATCCCGGTACTTCATTGCCAGCGCATCTGGCAAAAGCGCCTCGCCAAAACCTGCCGCCATATCCGCATCGTGCAACACCCGCATTCGTTCCAGATGCTTTTGCAACGGCAACACCAGATGATTCTCCGGCAACACCGTTACCCGGTCCTTGTTCCCCTTGCACTCGCGCACCAGAATCTCCCGCTGCGCCAGCGCCACATCCTTCACCCGCAACCGCAAACATTCCAGCAACCGCATACCTGTGCCGTACAACAACCCGGCAATCAATCCCATCGTTTCCTGTATCGCGCCCAGCAAATTGCGCACCTCGTGCGGCGTCAACACCACCGGCAATCGTTCCCCCGTTTGGCCTGCACAATCTCATCCAGCCACGGCAAATCCACCACTAGCACCTGCTTGTAAAAGAACAGTAAGGCGCTCTTGGCCAGATTCTGCGTCGAAGCCGACACCTGCCGCTGCGTGGCCAGATGCGTCAAAAACGCCGTCACCTCCGCCGCCCCCATCTCGCGCGGATGACGCTTGTCGTGGAACAAAATGAAACACCGCCCCCGTCGTGATAAGCTTCCTCCGTACGAACGCTGTAATGCCGCATCCGGATCGCCTCACGCAACTGATCAAGCAGCTTTGGTGGTTTTGCTTGCGCTTCCATCCGGCGGTTTTCCTAAACCGGAATGCAACGATCGCTCATAGGGGGAGCTTGACACCTGTCCGCAATTAGGCGACACTCTTTCCCTAACCACACGCCGTCTAATTGGTGTTAGGGAGACTAATAGTGAGACAAATGCGGATCCCCTCATTTTTTTCAGCTCCCTGCTGATGTTGTCAGCGGGACAATTATTTGCAAAGGAGAGCAAACTTCAAAGCGTTTATACGTCGCTAAGTGATAAGGATTGCAAGCTCCTCGATGTCGAAGAAGGCAGATATTCGCTTGGATCTTGCCCTGGCACCAACGGGTATACGCTGCACGTTGAAGATTTTGGTGCCCTTATGTCGCTTACCGTTGTTGACGATAAAAAACGCGAATATCCGCTCTATTTTTTTAAGCATGTTACCCTGGGTTTTCCCAGCATCGGGCCAAAGGCCGAGTGGCGGGTTCGGCAGTCGGGTAGAGCCTGGAAGTCGATTGCTTTGATTGTTCGTGTGATTGCTTAAGACCAGGAATTTCGAGAACGTCAATATCTGGTTGTCACAAAGATAACGGATAAAGAAATTTGTATAACGGATCGAGTTCTTCCAGGCTCTAGACAAAATGAACGTGCGCGCGAGGCCGCTGATCGTGCGGAAAGCAGCCCCTGTCTTGGCAGGGTCTACGATTGAGTTGCCAAAAAGGAGTGGCGCGGACATTGCTTTCAGACCGGACGGCTTCGCCGCCGCTTAGTTTAGGCGTTAGGCAATGGTGTTACTACGACCCGCAGACGCCAAAAGACCGATGTCATAGCTTGAATCCAACGTCTCTAATAGGGTTACCCACGAAAATCTACAAAAGTCTCGCTATACTGGGCTTTTTTATGATGTCGCTGCTGCACGCAGCAGCGACAGCCGATACGCTGAAACCCTACACACCTAGCCCTGGTACAGCGGAGCGCACCGCGATTCTAAACGGATTACGCGGGGAGAAAGACTGGTATTTCATCGTTCACGAATTGCGCGTCATTCATGCAGCTAAGGGTAATTTCGCCTACGCGAATGTTTCCCTTACCGAGGATTCTAAACCACGCGGCGATTTTGGTGGTCCCTGTCCCTCTCTGCTCCAGTTGAAAGAAAACGGACGTTGGAAACTTATTTGGGGCGAAAGCTCTGGTGGTGCCAATTCTTACAAAGATGGCATCGCCTATTATGAGGCTGTTATCCAGTATCTGCGGAATCATGACGTTGACCCCAATTCATTAGCTCCGTCGCTCTTGAAGACTTTGCGCGATGCACGCCGCGTAAGCAATGAAGAACTCAACAGCGTTGGATTCGGTGATTTTAAAAATTTCAATTTTTTGGTGAAATAGAAAGTTGGTGTTGCACCTTACATTGCGTTCCACAATGATTGGGGTTGGTTATGTCGCCGAGATATCTTCTACCGTCGGTGATGGTTTCGTGGCCTAACACTGCTACAAAGGCTTCCCCCTGATTGCAAGCAATACCTCCTCCTGGGTTGATCGCGCAGCGATCAACCCAGGCATGGTTTTCAATTTTTCTCCTAGATCAGTTTCCAGCCTTGTGCATACAGCGCGTCGATGCTTCTTGGCAAAGGGTGCGGATGGCGTTACTACAAACGGTCATTGCGCTGCCTTCTTACTACTGGCAGCAAACCCTGATGAAAGACGTGCGCCGGGGGCTTCATTCGTTCAACGGGTCTTTGCATTTCTGCCATTGGCTCCGACATATTAGCCAAGCATTCCCCGGCGCAGGTCCAACCTTTGCTTATTAGAGCATTTTTTGTTTAATCATTGACAATCCGTTCGATCTGAGAATGTACACAGTTCAATAGAAAATGCTCTAACGTCTGCCTTCACACGGCAGTTTTCTGATTCTGCGTGGAGCATTGATGAATTTGGAAGGGCGTTACAAGGGCGAAAATTTTTTCGCTTCTACAGAATCGATAGCTGCCCGCGTGCCTGCCACGCCACTTTCAGGGCATTCCATCCTGAAATCCGCGCCAAAGGCACGCGGACAGCCATTCATTCAGGAGCGTGTAGAAAAAAGAAGCATCAATGCGTATGCGCAGGCCCCAGTCCGCCCACCAACGCCACCAGCGCCAGACCGACGGCCAGCCACAGCACCTGCGCTGCCGTCTGGCGGGCGTTGAGGCGCTTTTGCAGTTGCGGAATCAGATCCGCTAGCGCAACGTAAATGAAGCTGCTGGTCGCCAGCACCAGCAGGTATGGCAGCCAGTGCGCAAGCTGGCCAATCAGCACGTAACCGGCCACGCCGCCCAGCGCCGTCAGCGCGCCTGCCAGTGACACCTTCAGCAGCGCTGCGCGCCGGTTGCCGCCGCTGCCGGAGTGCAGCACCGCCAGGTCGCCAATGTGGTGCGGCACCTCATGCACCAGCACCGCCAGCGCCGCCATCGCGCCCAGGTGCAGCTCGGCCATGAAGGCAGAGGCGATCAGCACCCCGTCGCCAAAGCAGTGCACGCCATCGCCCAGCAGCACTGCCCAGTTGCCGCCATGACGATGGTCGCCGTGCGCGTGGGCGAGGTGGCCGTGATGGTGTTCATCATGATGGTGCTCATGCCCGTGGTGCCACAGTTCGGCCTTGTCAAGCAGGAAGAAAAACAGCAACCCTGCCAACAGCGTGACAGACAAGGTGTGCGGCTGCACGCCGCTTTCAAACGCCTCCGGCAGCAGCCGCATGAACGCCGTCGCCAGCAATGCGCCCGCCGCCAGACTGAGCATGTGCTGCGTGTAGCGCGCCAGCACGCCCCACGACAAAAGCGCAGCCACCCACACGCTGCCAACGCCGGCAGCCAGGGTGCCGATCAGGATTGCTATCAGATGCATGTTCAACGATTCCCACCCTCGCTTGCGCAAGCATGCGATTCTCTCAACCTGGCCGAATGCGCGGCAGCAGCCTTCGGCGCGTGAAACTGTTTGGCGTTGCCCGAGCGGCGTTTGCAGTGCCGCCTTCTGCCATGCTGGACGCCGGACGCTCAACCTTTCACTGCGTCGTCAAGCCACGCCGTGGCGCTTGAACCACGCCAGCGCACGCTTCCAGCCGTCCTCGGCCGCCTCTTTGCGAAAGCTGGGCCGATAGTCGGCATGAAAGGCGTGCGGTGCATCCGGGTACACCACGAACTCCGACGCACGGGCGGCGGCGTTACCCTCATCGGCAGCCTTGGTCAAGGCGGCCTTCATTTTGTCGATACTGTCCAGCGAAATACCCGTGTCCGCGTCGCCATACAGGCCAAGCACCGGCGCTTTGAGTTGGCCGGCCACGTCCACCGGATCCTTGGGTGCCAGCGCACTGGCCTGCCCGACCAGCCGGCCATACCATGCCACACCCGCCTTGACCTTGGCGTTGTGCGCCGCAAACAACCAGGTTTGCCGCCCGCCCCAGCAAAAACCGGTGATGCCCAGCCTGTCCACGTTGCCGCCATGCGCCGCGGCCCAAGCCGCGGTGGCGTCCAGATCGCCGATGACCTGCGCGTCCGGTACCTTGGCAATCAGTTCACTCATCAGTTTGGGAATGTCGCTGTAACTCTTGGCGTCGCCCTGGCGCAAGAACAACTCCGGTGCAATCGCCAGATAACCCTCCCTGGCAAAGCGCCGCGCGGTGTCGGCGATGTACTCATGCACGCCGAAAATCTCCGACACCACCAGCACCACCGGCAGCCCGGTCTTGCCCGCCGGCTGCGCCCGATAGGCCGGCATCTT
>JAIRJU010000278.1 GCA_031260485.1 Pseudomonadales bacterium
GCGCACGCGGCCTACTCGCATGACGCATTCTCGTACCGCCTCGCTTGCCTTCACCGCGCGCGGTCTCGGCTACCGCCATCACCAGGCCGAGGGCGTGGTTGAAGAGGAGGCGGTAGAGGTGTTGGTTCATGGGGGTGTCCTTGATGCTTGAGCGCTCAGGCTACGGGGCTTGGCTTGGTGTGTCAAAGCCCGAAGAAGTATATGTTGCCTGGTGTGTAGAGAGTGCCGCCAGCGTTATTCAACGCCTCAATGTGCAGATTCAAGGTACCGTCGCTGCCCAAAAAGCCGCCGCTGTTATCCAGGTAAGGGGTGTATAGCGTCACCATTCGTTGGCCCCAGATGCCGCCGTTGCCGCCGAGCTGGCGGTTGATCAGCGCCTCGTGTCCTGTGCTGATCGTTATGATTCCGCCCGCTTGCAAGAAGCCGCCGAGGTTGTTCAGAAGTCCGGTGTTCAGCCGCAGTGTGTCGCCTGCCATGATGACGCCGTAAGGGTTGTCCAGGGCTTGTCCGCGCGTGTCGAGCATGAGTGTGCCGACGGCTTGCAGTGTGCCGCCGTCATTGCTTACCAGCCCCGTGATCAGGCTCATCGAGCCGCCCGAGCCGATGAAGCCGGCGTGGTTCTCCAACGATCTGATGTGCAACTCCAGGCCCTGTTGTGCCCAGATCCATCCTGAGTGGTTCTCTAGGGTGTAGCCTTGCGTGTCGAGGCTCAAATAGCCTCCGGCTTGTAAGGTGCCGTATTCGTTGGTCAGGTTCAGTGTTTTTAGCGTCAGCGCTTTTGCTGCTGCGATCACGCCGCGGGTGTTGTCCAGGTCGCCTGTGCGCAGTGTCACCGTGCTCATGCCGATGATGCCTCCTTCACGGCCTGAATTGCGGTTGCTGAGCGGTTCGCCTTGGGTGTCCAGCGTCAGCGCGCCGCCTGCTTGTAGTAGTCCTGCATCGTTGTTCACTGCGCGCGTCAGCATGTCCAGCGTGCTCGCGGCGACAATCATGCCTGCGCCGTTATCCAGCGTTCCGGTGCGCAGCGTGATCGTATCCAAGCTCCATATCCCGCCGATGCCGCCTTCCATTTCACGCGCGTTGCGGTTGTCCAGCGCTTGATCTTGGGTGTCGAAGGTCAAGGCGCCGCCGGCTTGTATCAACCCTGTTGCGTTGTTCGCTGCGCCGGTCAGCATATCCAGCGTTCGCGCTGCCACGATCATTCCGCCGAGGTTGTCCAAATTTCCGCTGCGCAGTGTGATCGCGCTCTGGCCCACGATCCGGCCCAGTGCGCGGTTGCTCAGCGAGTGGCCTTGTGTGTCGAGTGTCATGAGGCCGCTTGCTTGCACCAGGCCCGCGTAATTGTTCATCGCGTCGCTTACAACATTCAGTGTGTCGTTGGCCACGATGACGCCGCCGATGTTGTCCAGCGTTCCAGTTCGTAGTACGGCTGCGCCCAGGCTGACGATGCCGCCGGTATCGTTGGCATAGCGGTTGCTCAGGGTGTGGCCTTGGGTGTCGAGGCGCAAGGTGCCTCCGGCTTGCAAGAGGCCGCCCCTGTCGTTGTTCACGGCGCCTGTCAGTACGTCGAGCGTGTCGAGCGCCACGATCACGCCGTAGCTGTTGTCTACTGCCAGGGATAGCGGTCCGCGCCAACTCCAGCCTATGTCTGGCGTCGTGATCGCCACATCCCGGCCTGCTATCAAGCCTTCGGTGTTGATCACGCCTTGCGTGTTCAGCGTCAGCGTTTGTCCTGCTTGTACCAAGCCTGCGGTGTTGTCGAGAGTGCCGCTGCGGGTGGTGAGCGTCAGGAAGCCTTGCACCGAGCCAAGGCGGCCTGCGTCATTTTGTACCGAGGCGGCTCGTATCTCGAGATCATGCGTGGCGGCGAGCAGACCGGCGTGGTTTTCGAGCAGGCTTGACGTTTGCACGCGCAGGGTGTCTGCCGTCAGCGTGCCGCCTTGATTGACTACGATGGCCGCCTCGAGGTTCAGTGCGCCGGCGGTGGCCAGCGTGCCGTTTTGATTGTCCAGGTCGAATAGGTGCAGCGACAGATCCTCGGTACCGGTTTGCAGCACGGTGCCGCCGAAGTTCGATAGTGTATCTGCAGCCACCTGTATGTACGCCGCTGTCACGCGCGCGTCATCGGTACGCAAGGTCTTGGGTGTGCTCACGTTCAAGGTTTGCGCTGCAGACACCTTGGCGCCACTGGCGTTCACGTCATCCGTGATGGCGTTCAAAAACACGTTATTCGCCGCGCTTTGGCTTTGGCTCACGTCAATACGAGCGCTCGTCAAGGAGAGATCGCCACTGGCGAGATTTTGACCTTGCGCCGTCACCAGGGCAGTGGCGTTAAGGAACAGGTTGCCAGTACCGGTGTCATTCACGCGGCCATGTTCGTCGATCCCGGCGCCGATCACAGCGTTGACGTGGCTGGTGATCGTGCTGTCTTGGCCGGTGGCCAAGAGGAGGGTGTTGCCCTGGGCGGCGATCAGGCCATGGTTGTCGATCGTACCTAGGGTTGTCAGCCGCGCATCGCCAGCGGCATAGAGCGTACCGCGTGTGGTGTTGGTGATGTCATTGTTTGCATTTAGCCAGGCAGTGCCTGCGGTAATGAATGCGCCGTTGTTGGTGATGGCGCCCCCCACCGTCACTGGCGTATCGCCTGTCGCTTGCAGTGTGCCGCTGTTAGTAAAATTGCCGCCGATACTCAGCGGTACGCTGCCGTTGGCAAGAAAAATGCCGCTGTTGGTGAGACTGCCGTCGATGTCCACGGGCAGCTCGCCTTGTGATTGAAGCAGGCCGCTGTTATCGAGGTTGCCGCCTGCGGTGATAGGCGTGTTACCCACGGCGTACAGCGCTCCACTGTTGGTGACATTGCCACCGACGTTCACGGGCATCTCGCCTTGTGATTGAAGTTGGCCGCTGTTATCGAGGTTGCCACCTGCGGTGATTGGCGCGCTGCCTACGGCGTACAGCACTCCGCTGTTGGTGACATTGCCGCCGACATTCACGGGCATTTCGCCTTGCGCCTGAAGCAGGCCGCTGTTATCGAGGTTGCCGCCTGCGGTGATTGGCGCGTTGCCTATCGCGTTCAGGGTGCCGCTGTTGGTGATATGGCCGCCGACGTTCACGGGCATTTCGCCTTGTGCCTGAAGCAGGCCGCTGTTATCGAGATTGCCCTTGATGTCGAGTTGCGCGTTGCCTTCGGCATAGAGTGTGCCGCTGTTGATGAGGTCGTCCGGGGTGCTCAGATCGAGATCCATACTGGCCATCATGCGCCCGCTGTTCTCGATCCAGCCATCCGCCGTGAGGCGAATCTGGCCTGCGCTGGCGCCAATGTCGCCTGCGTTGCGTACCCCCACGCCCGCTTCCGTCCCCACCAAGATTATCTTGCCGGCGTACATCCCGCCCAGGGCGGCCACGTCCAGGCCATAGACCGGCGCGAGGCTGGTGCCCGTGCGGGGTGTCACTTGTGCAGTATCAGTGCTGTTCAGGGTGATGTCATTTACACCAGTGACGATATCCAGCGCGTTGGCCCACAGCCCTGCGTTGACTTCCACCGCCCGCGAGATCAGCGCCGTGTAATCGGCGCTACTCGCCTCCAAGCCTGCGCCGTTCACGCTGATCATGCCGCCTCGTACGCGGTAGCTGTCGAGACTGCCACCACTCAGCACGGGGGCGCCGCTACTCAAAATCAGCCGGTTGGCGTTGATGACGCCACAGCCGTCACAATTTAGCCCTGCCGGGTTGGCGATCACCACCTCCGCTCGGTCACCGCCCACTTCCATGAGGCCTTGCAACTGGCTTGGCGTGCTGGCGTTCACTTCGTTCAAAATCACTTTCGCCGTGCCGGTTGCCAGCCACGGATTGCCTGCCACGTAACCGCCAAGCTGGGTGGCCGTGGCGGTACGTGCATTGTTCAGAATCACGCCTTGTGTGCCGATATCGAACTGGCGATAGACATTGCGCGATACACCAGCATCGCTCGGGGTTTGAATATTCACCAGCGGCACCCCATTGCCCGCCATCAGCACGATTGCCTGCTGTGTCCCTGGTGCCTGCGGATCGGCAAAGATTTGGGCTTGTGCTACATTCATCCCTGCTGTGCCCACTGCCATCAGCAAGCCACGGATTTTATTGAAGACTAAACGGTACAAAAATTGGTTCATACAAATTTCCTGAAGAGCGGATTTTGCAAGGCCGCATCATCACGCATGGCATGATGGCAGCGCGGCAAGAGATCAAAACGACCAATTCAAACCAAAGCCCACGGTGAGGCGGCTAGCATTAAAGCCATCGGGTTTGACCACAGGTGTACCGGCGAATGCGTCCCAATACAAACGCTGATACGAGCCGCGCAGCCCCAGCGCCGCGCCAGCCAAACGCCGGCCAATCGAGAATTGCGTGGATTGCCCGCCGATTTGGCCGTAGTCGACGCCTGCGTAAAGCTGTGTACTGTCACCCAGCGCCAGGCTCAATTCGTTGCGCAGCAGCCAGCCACGATCTCCGAGCAGCGCGCTCTCGCCATCGAAACCGCGCACCGTGTAGCGGCTGCCGATGAAAAAACGGTCTTGCGGCACCAGCGGCGTTTGGTTCCACTGGCCACGCCAAGCACCGTTGTAACGCCACTGCCGCGATCCGAACACCAGCGGTATGCTCACTTGCCCCTCCGCCGTGAGCAACGCCGGACGCGAAGTGCCTTCACCAAAACCTTCTTCTGGTGCTGGCAAGGCTGTAAAGGCGCCGGTACCTCGGCGGTAGGTCACGCTGGCATCGAGCGTGGCACGGGCGAAAAATTGGCGATAGCTCATGCCAAGCTCCCAACCCGCCATGCGTCGACGCTGCACTTGCACTTCGGTATCGTCGATGAAGTTATTCGAGTGGCGCTGCCAGATGCGCGCGTAGGCGCCGAGTCTGCGTAGCGGATCGCGATACACCAGATGCGAGAGTTGCAGGTTATCGTTGTTGCTGGTGCCGCCATAACGATAAGTTTGAAACGCTCCCGCCACCGACTGGTGATAGTCATAACGGCTGCTGGTCATCCCCAATAACCACTTGCCATAGGGCAACTCATAATGGACAGTGTAGCCCTGTGTGCCCTTGCCGCTGCCAAAGCCCAGATCGTGGTTGAGGCTGAGGTAAAACACATCGTTGAGCGCCAAAGGGTTGTCATAAGAAAGCGTGGCGTTGCCTTGGTATTTACCGGTATAACGGCTGCCCGAATCATCGAGTGACAAGCTCAAGCGCACTGGCCGCGCCTGTTGCCAGGTAATCAGCAGATCACTCGTGCCAGGAGGAGTAGCAGGGCCAGCGAGGGGGGTAATTTGAATGCCGGCATCCACTGAGGGCGCGCGTTTGAAATTTTCCAATGCTTGTTCAATATCACGTACATTCAACAAATCGCCGGACGTGATCGGCACGGCATTGAACGCCGTTGCGCGCGGATCGCTGTCTTCACTAAAGCGGATGGCTGCCACACGGCCTGGAACTAAAGTCAACGTCAGCGTGCCGCTGCTGAGGTCTTGCTGAGTGGCCAACACGCGCGTGGTGACGTAACCGCGCTCGACGATGGCGTTCTGTACGCGCGTGAGAGTGAGGTTGAGGCCTTCGTTCCCCAGGCAGCGGTTGAGCATTGGGTCATCCGGCGGGTTGGCGGCGGCCAAGGCCCACTGAAACTGGTCGGCGGCATCGCCGACGAGCGTTAGTCGCTCAATGCGAAAACAGGGGAATTCGGTAGGCGGCAAGCGCGTTGGTGCCAGCGTGGTGGGAGTGGCGAGGCGTACCTGTGGCGTTTGCTCTTGCTGCTGGCGCAGCAAGCGTTCACGTTCTTGCTGGCGTAGTAATTCTTGGGCAGCGCTATCGGAGGAGGAAAGAGGCGGCTGAGCCAAGGCTAGCGAGGCGGGTAATAGGCAAACAAAAAACCCAATACAACACCCGCCGCGCGCGACTCCTCGGCGCAGAGTTGAATGTGTTTTGTTCATAATGACTTCATGTTAGCCAAAGGCAATAGGATATCCAAAAAATAAAGTGCGGCATTAAGCCCGCACTAGCAAAAATTAGCAAGCCCGTGGAGTGAACTTTTTGAAATTTATTTTTGAGTTAGAGAGCCGGGGGTGGTCTTAATCATTTCTTCATAAACCCAGCCCAAGGCCACAATGAAGGCGTTTGACGACACAAGACGCCCTGTTTCTTTATAAGACTTTAATAATCCAGCGGCACAATGCCGCTTCTTTGCGAGCCGGTTGCACCGGGTCGCTTACATACTAGGAGCCAGTTTATGACTCGATCTGTGTTTTCTTCTCTTTCTTCCCGAATGCTGCGTGGCGCCGCGGTGGCGCTGAGTGTGCTGGTTGCTGCGTGTGGCGGCGGAGGTTCTGCGCCGCAAGGCAAGGCGGGCGAGGGGGTGCTGTCCGGCGTGGTGAGGTTGGATGGTTCTTCTACGGTATTTCCGATCAGCGAGGCGGTGGCGGAGGAATTTCTGGCCGTGGCGCCTGGGGTGCGGGTGACGGTGGGCACGTCTGGCACGGGCGGCGGTTTCAAAAAATTCCTCGGCGGCGAGACCGACATCAACGATGCTTCGCGCCCGATTCAGCCAGAGGAAATTGCCCAGGCCGAAGCCAAGGGCATCCGCTACCTGCAAGTGTCGGTGGCCTATGATGGCATTTCCATCGTGGTGAACCCGGCCAATACCTGGGTGGATCATCTCACCGTGGAGGAACTCAAGCGCCTTTGGGAGCCCGGCAGCACGGTGGGCAGTTGGAGCGACATCCGCGCCGGCTGGCCGAATGAGCCGATCCGGCTGTATGGCCCAGGCACTGATTCGGGGACTTTCGACTACTTCACCGAAGCGATCAACGGCAAATCCGGTGCGTCGCGCCCCGATTACACGGCCAGTGAAGACGATAACGTTCTGGTACAGGGTGTCGCTGGTGATAAAAACGCGCTGGGCTTTTTCGGCTTCGCGTACTATGAGGAAAACGCCGCGCGCTTGAAGCTGGTGCCGGTCGATGGCGGTAATGGCCCCTTGCAGCCTTCCGCGGTCACTATCAATGATGGCACTTACAGCCCCTTGTCGCGTCCGATTTTCATTTACCTGAACGTGGCGTCGATGGCGCGGGCTGAAGTACGTGCCTTCGTCGATTTTTATTTGGACGTAGCGCCGCAGGTGGTTAGCGAAGTAGGCTATATTCCGCTGAAGGAGGCGGAGTACGCCGCTGGCAAGGCCAGCGTTGCCGCGCTGCAGCCGTGATGAGACCAAAGTAAGCACCAATAAAAGTAAGCATAAACAGCGAAATCGTTTTCATGTCTGACACTTCCGTGCAGGGGGATGGCGGTATCGTCATCGGTAAGTCGCGCCGGCGCTGGGGCGAATCGGCCATCAAAGGCTGGTTAGGCTTTTGTTCGGCGATTTCGCTGTTTACCACGGCGGGCATCATCACCTTGTTGGTGGTGGAGTCGCTGGGGTTTTTCCGCCATGTCAGCCCGATCGAGTTCTTTTTTGGCACGCGCTGGGTGCCGCTGCTCGAGCCGAGTTCCTTCGGCGTGTTGCCGCTGATCTGGGGCACCATGCTGGTGACGGTGGGCGCGGCGGTGATTGCGTTGCCAACGGGGTTGGCTTGCGCTGTCTATCTCAGTGAGTACGCCAGCGATCGTGTGCGCAAGTGGACCAAGCCGTTGCTGGAGTTGCTGGCGGGCATTCCCACCGTGGTGTATGGGTATTTCGCGCTCACTTTCGTCACGCCGCTGCTCAAAGTGGTGATCCCGAACATTCAGGTGTTCAACGCGCTCAGCGCCGCCATCGTGGTGGGCATCATGATTCTTCCCACCATCGCCACGCTCAGTGACAACGCCTTGCGCGCGGTGCCGGTGAGCCTGAGGCAGGCGGCTTACGCGGTGGGCGCCACTTCCTATGAAGTGACCACACGCATCGTGGTGCCGGCAGGGTTGTCGGGTGTGATGGCCTCGTTTCTGCTGGCGATTTCACGCGCGATCGGTGAAACGATGGCGGTGACTATCGCCGCGGGTCAGACGCCGAATCTGTCATTCAGTATGCTCGAAAGCATTCAGACCATGACCGCCTACATCGTGCAGGTGAGCCTGGGCGATACGCCGTCGGGCGGCGTTGCCTACCAGACCTTGTTCGCGGTGGCCACGGTGCTGTTTGCCATTACGCTGCTGATCAATATCGTGTCGCAGTGGATTTTGTCCCGTTTCCGTGAGGTTTATGACTGATGGCGTTCGTGTCTGAAACCGAGATCCGTAATTTGAAGCGGCGCCACCGCAAGGCGCGGCTCTTCCGTGGTTTGTGCGCCGCAGTCACCTGGTTCAGTGTGTTGATGCTGGGCGTGCTGCTGGTGCAGGTAGCCGTGGACGGCTGGGGCTGGCTCGATTGGCAGTTTCTTAACAGCTTCCCTTCGCGCTTTCCCGAGCGCGCAGGCATCAAGGCGGCGCTGGTGGGCACGCTGTGGCTGAGCATATTGGTGGCGGTGATTTCGATTCCGGTGGGGGTGTCCACCGCGCTGTATCTGGAAGAATTCGCGAGCCGTGGCCGCCTTTCAAAACTGATCGAACTCAACATCGCCAATCTCTCCGGCGTGCCGTCGATCGTGTACGGCATCTTGGGGCTGGCGGTGTTCGTGCGTTTCTTCATGCTTGGGCGCAGCCTGATTTCCGGCGCCTTGACCATGAGCCTCTTGATTCTGCCCACCATCATCATCGCCAGCCGCGAAGCGATCAAAACCGTGCCGATGAGCATCCGCTACGCCGCGCTCTCGCTGGGCGCCACGCGCTGGCAGACGACCTGGGCGCACGTATTGCCTGCCGCGTTTCCCGGCATCATGACCGGCGTGATCCTGGCGCTCTCGCGCTCCATCGGCGAAACCGCGCCTTTGATTCTGATCGGCGCGTTGAGCTTCGTGGCCTTCGTGCCCGAAGGGCCGATGGATTCGTTCACCGCGCTGCCGATTCAGATTTACAACTGGATTTCCCGTCCGCAAACCGAATTCCATGAACTTGCCGCCGCTGGCATCATCGTCTTGTTGGCAGTGCTGCTGTTGATGAACGCCACCGCCATCTACATACGTAACAAGACCGAGCGGAGATTGAAGTAATGAGTGCCCCCGAAACCGCCATCTTGCGCAAGCGTGGCGAGGCCGTGCTGGATTTGCAGGAAGTGAGCGTGCTGTATTCTGGAAAACCGGCGGTGAAGAAAGTGTCCTGCCAGATTTTCAAGAATCGCATCACCGCAATTATCGGCCCGTCGGGCTGCGGTAAAAGCACGCTGCTGCGTTCGCTCAACCGCATGAACGATTTTGTCGATGGCGTGAGCATCGAGGGCCAGTTGCTGTTCGGCGGCGAAGATCTCTATGGCAAGGATGTGGACCCGGTGGAAGTGCGCCGGCATATCGGCATGGTGTTCCAAAAACCCAATCCTTTTCCGAAATCAATTTACAACAATATTTCCTGGGGCCCGAGTATCAACGGCTACAGCGGTTCGATGGATGAACTGGTGGAGCGCTCGCTGTCGCAGGCAGCGCTGTGGGAAGAAGTGAAGGATCGCCTGCGCGATTCCGCGTTGAATCTTTCCGGCGGCCAGCAGCAGCGTTTGTGCATTGCGCGAGCGCTGGCGATGGAGCCGCAGGTGCTGTTGATGGACGAGCCCTGTTCAGCGCTCGATCCGATTTCCACCGCGCACATCGAAGACCTTCTGTTCCAATTGAAGGCGCGCTATACAATCGTAATCGTTACCCATAACATGCAGCAGGCGGCGCGTATTTCCGATTACACCGCGTTCATGGAAATGGGGCATCTGGTGGAGTTCGGTGAAACTGATCAGATTTTCACCCGACCCAATATAAAACGCACGGAAGAATATGTCACAGGCCGTTTCGGTTGAGGTTTCAGGCTAGTTATGTCACTCCATTTGCAGCGTGATCTGGAATCCCTGAAGAAGGAAATTCTTCAATTGGGCAATCTCGTCGAGACGGCGATCAACACCGCTATTTTGGCGTTGAACAATCGTGAAGTGACGCTGGCTGATCGCGTCATGGAACTCGAAGAGGAAATCAACGACAAGGAAGTACACATCGAAGAGGAGTGCTTGAAGATTCTCGCGCTGCACCAGCCGGTGGCGGTGGATCTGCGTTTCATCGTGGTGGTGCTCAAGGTGAACAACGATCTCGAACGCATGGGCGATTTCGCCAAGAACATCGCCAAGCGCGCCATTCATCTTTCCGGCCTCAATCCGATTCCGATGTTTCAGGGCTTCACCAACGAATTGCCGGTGTTGGTACGCAGCATGGTGCGCAAATCACTCGATGCGCTGGTGAGCCTCGATGTCGAGTTGGCCCGCAATGTCATCAACATGGATGACAAAGTGGACGAGATCAATCGCCGCATGTACGAAGAAGTGCAGGCCACGATCCACAAGGACGTACAAAATACCGAGGTGGCGATGAACCTGTTATCGACCTCGCGTTACATGGAGCGCATCGCCGACTTGAGCACGAACATCGCTGAAGATGTGGTGTTCATGGTGGAAGGCAAGGTCGTGCGCCATATCGATACCGACATCACGGATGACTGATGAGCCGTTTTTCACGCAAGCCTCGCCTGCTCCTTCTGCCACTTCTTTGCCGCTTTTGCTGTTTCTGCTGTTTGCTGCTGTTACAAGCGTGCCATAGCGGCGGCGTTGCCGTTACCGTTCCCGATCCTGTGGCCGGCCGCACGCCGCTGCCGCGTGATGTGGTGGATAAACAACTCATCGTTCAGCAATACATCGCCGTGGCGCGCGCCAGTTACGCAGATGCGGCGCTTGCCGCGCAGGTTTTGGATCAGGCGGTAAATGTGCTACTCGATACGCCGACCGATGCCACCTTGCAAGCGGCGCGCGCTGCCTGGCGCGCTGCGCGAATCCCCTACATGCAGACCGAGGTTTTTCGCTTCGGCAACCATAATGTGGTGGATGAGTGGGAAAGCCGCGTCAACGCCTGGCCGCTCGATGAGGGCTTGATCGACTATGTGTCGCCGGGTTATGTGGCGCCAGATTATGGCACGCAAGCGGACGACAACGCCTTCTATACTGCCAATGTCATCGCCAATCCGCTCTTGGATATCGGCGGCATCAGCGTGGACGCCAGCCGCATCACGCCGCAATTTCTGGCGGAAACCCTGCATCAGATCGGCGGCGTGGCTGCCAATGTGGCTACGGGTTATCACGCCATCGAATTTCTGCTGTGGGGGCAGAATTTGCATGGCGCTCGTCCTTATACCGATTATTCTCTTACCGCGTGCAGCAACGGCCACTGCGAGCGCCGCCGCGATTATCTGCGCGCCGCCACTGATCTGTTGGTGGATGATCTGGAAGAAATGGTTCAAAATTGGCAGGGCGGCGGCGCCGCGGTGCAGGATCTTTTGAGCAAGGGCGAAGATGGCGCGCTAGCCACCATCCTCACCGGCATGGGCAGCCTGGCCTATGGCGAATTGGCGGGCACTGGCCTGCGCCTGGGTTTGTTGCGGCATGATCCAGAGAATGCGCAGGATGGCTTCTCCAACACTACCCATTGGTCGCATTTCTACGACGCCTTGGGCATCGACAACGTCTATCGTGGCCAGTACCGGCGCATTGATGGCGAGGCACTGAGCGGCCCGAGCCTGGAAATGTTGGTGCAGAGCCTTGATCCTGCGCTGTACGTGGAAATGCGCGCGCGCCTCGAAAGCATCGAACTCGCCATGCGGGCGCTGGTGGAGCAGGGCGAGGCGGGCAATACCTACGCGGTGCTGATCCAAGGCGACAACGCCGCCGGCGCAGCGCTGATCAATCGTGCCGTTACCGCGTTGATGGAAGCAACCCAGAGCATCGAAAAAATCATCGACAGGCTGGCCTTGCAGGATGTCCGTATCGAAGGTTCCAGCAGCCTGCCGCCGCGCTCTTGACTGGGACTGACGACTGAGCGCTCGCGGCGGCGTGGAGCCGCCGGTGAATCGCCGGTGAATCAAGGGGTAATGGAATTGATGCGGCCGATGGCTTCGCGGTTCTCGTTCACCATCAACTCCTGCGCGTAGTTGGCTTGCTGGCAGACGTATTCAAACAGTTCCTCGTTCTCGCGCCAGTTGAGCCGGGCGCGGCCTTCCACCGGTTTGTCGTAGGCGGTCGGATCGTCCATGACGAAGCGGTAATCCATCTGATTCTTGTTGCGGCGGGTGTAGTACTCGATGACGTGTACGGATTCGGTGTGGGGCAGGCCCATGCGCTCGAACCAGAAATCGGTGTTGTAACCGACAGAATCAATCACCAGCGTATCGCCATCCCACCAGCCGATGGAGTGGCCGTAGTTGGTGGGCTCGAAATCGGTGGGGTGCGAGCGGCCATCCATGAATATCTCGCGGTAGGTGTGCGGGCCGCCGATGTCGAAGATGAACAGTTTTTGCAGCGCGGGAATTTCCAGCATCTCCACGCCATAGGGCGTCAGTTGCTGACGGATGCCGCCCGAGGCTTTGCAGCGCGCGTGCGGTTCGAGATCGTGCTTCTGCCGCGCATCGAACAGGCCCTTGGCCCAGGGTTTGAAGGCAATCTCATCGACATTGAAGAAGGGGATGCGGGTGCCGTAATCGGTATACCACAGGCCATGGGCCTGCCCCGGCCCCCAACTGATTAGCATGTGCCCTTGCGCATCGCGCGGCGCGGGCTCGGCAGGAGCGGGGGCTTGCGCGGCAAACGCTGGCGCCGCGAACAGGGTGGACAACAAAGCATGACGGATGACGGTACGACGAACGGCAGTAGTGAACAAGCGCATGGTTCCCCTCCAGAAGGAGCCGCTGATGGGGCTCCGAATGTTGTTGTGCCGTGAAGTATAGGGGGAGCCGGAGCAATTGGAAGACCTTTTGCGCCTCTTGCGTCTTTGTGGGGCCGCCCTCATGTAGTAGCGTGATCCTTGCGGGTATTGAGCCGAGTCATAAACCGTTACGCTGTATGCCCCAAAGGGCAGAATCAAGGGAGCCTGTGTCATGAATCTTCGTTATCAGATCAGAAGCATTACGCTGCTGTTTTCGGCATTGCTGTTGTCGCTGGTGTCCGCGTGTACCTCCTCCATTCGCGGCGATGTGCTGACGTTCCATGAAGGCCCACGGCCTTCTGGTGAAACCATCCGGGTCGTGGCAGCCGATCCTGACAAGCAGGTCAGCCTGGAATTTCGCAGTTATGTCAATCAGATCGAGGCGCAACTGCGCCGGGTTGGCTATCGGCCCACCACCGACGCCAACGCGCAACTGCTTGCCGTGGTGGACTACAGCGTGGCGCCGGATGCGGTTTCGGTCAGCATGATGAACCGCCGCCCGCGTTATTTTGTGCGCTATGGTTTCAGTTATGGCCGCTATTACGATCCGTTTTATTTTGGCGCCTCCAATTACTGGGGGCCAGACATGTACACCTCGCATACCAATTATCTGCGCACCTTGTTGTTGAACATCGAACACAACGATAAAGACCGTGAACGGCTCTTCGAGGGCCATGTGCAAAGCAGCGGGATGCAGAACCTGCTGCCTCAGGTGATGCCTTATCTGATCACCGCGATGTTCCAGAACTTTCCGGGTGAAAACGGCGTGACGAAAGTGGTGACGATCGAGCGGGATAAGATTGCGCAGTGAGGCTGTTGGGGGTTCGTTCGTGTTCTTTGCAAGAGACCGCTCCGATATCGAGAGCCTCTGGTGGGGGTCGCGCGTGTCCTGGGGGCGCGCGGAGGGTCATGGGTGGTGGGGGGGGGGGGGGGCGGCGCGGGGGGGCGGCGCCCGGGGGGGGGGG
>JAIRJU010000333.1 GCA_031260485.1 Pseudomonadales bacterium
TCGCACCTTGGCAAAACGCGCGTTTCTGCAAGTGGATTGGCGCGTGGTGCAACCCTTGCGCCGTGCCGCGCGAACCTGATGCGAACTCTCCAAGACTTGGCCAAAACAACCACGAGTTGGCGTAATCGCCGCCGCGTTGCGACAGACTCTTCTCTCAAAAAAATCAATAACACTTGCAAAACAAAGCGATATATAAAGGCGTCGCCGCGGCGCCATCATTGGCACGCAAGTTGCCTCTTCATCTGCTAATGCCTGTTAATGACAAATGACAACTGACCCACAACAACCGACCCACAACAATAAATCGAGGACACCATGTTGCAGAACCTGATCGACATCTTCACTGCGCCCAAGGCGGTTTACGCGCGCATCCTGGAAAAACCCAGCGTCTTTCCTCCTCTGCTGCTACAAATAGTGGCGCTGGCGTCGGCGCAGGTGGCGTATTTCGCTACCGTCAATCATGGCTTCTTGGTGGATCAAATGATCGAGCAGGTGCTCGCCACCAATCCTTCGGCGCGCGTGGCGGATATCCGCCGTGTCTATGAAAACATGAGCCCGAACACGATGGGCGGCATCGCCATATTCAGTATCACGGTGGTGCTCAGCGTGATACTGCTGCTCACCGCCGTTTATCTCAATTTCGTCAGCAAATTCGGCCACGAAGGCCGCAGCTACAGGCAGTGGCTGTCCTTGGTGTGCTGGACTAACCTCCCCATCTTGCTGGGGGCGCTCGCCGCCTGGGTGGTGATCCTCACGGGCAATGGCCAGGTGCCGCTCACGGCCTTGCAGCCCTTGAGCCTCGATGCGGTCTTGGGCCTGCACAGCGGCAAAAGCCTTTTGCAAAACCTGAACCTGCTACAGTTTTGGTCCCTGGGGCTTTTGGTGCTGGGTTATCAGCACTTCACCAATAGCACGCTGGCGCGCGCCGCCGCCGTTACGTTGGCCCCTTATGTTGTGATTTACGGCATTTGGGCCTGGCTCAGTTTCAAGTAACGTGGGGCGGGGCTTGCCCCGCCGTCCGCTCACTATGGCGGGGCAAACTCCGCCCTGCATGTCACAGGACAGCCTCTCATGAAAAAATCGCTCATGTTTGCCGCCATCATCGCCGCCGTGGTCATTCTGGCGCTCATGCGCCGCGGCGCCACCGGCAACGAAACGGCGGTCACGCTGGAAACGCTCAGCCTGCACGAGATTCGTGCCTCCATTCTCGCCTCGGGCAAACTCAGCAACGAGGAAGAGGTGATGTTGAGCACGGAAGTCATCGGCAAGGTCAGCGCGCTGCATGTCGAGGAAGGCGATGCCGTTACCGAAGGTCAATTGCTGCTGCAAATCGACGACGAAGCGCCGCGCGCCTTGGTGGGGCAGCAACAAGCCTCGGTGCGGATACAGGAGGTCGCCATCGCCGCCGCCAAGCTGAAACTCGACAACCTGCAACTCGCCTGGAATCGCAAAAAAATGCTGCACGAGCGCGGCCTGCTCACCGGCGGCGACGATGCCTTTGAATCCTCCACCAACGAATTGGACCTGGCGCGGCTAGACATCCAAAGCCGCGAAGCCGCCTTGCAACAGGCGCGCGCCATTTTGGCGGAAGCGGAAAAGAACCTGGCCAAAACCCGCGTCTATTCGCCGCTCACCGGCATTGTCACCTCGCTCAACATCAAGGTGGGCGAAACCGCGATTTCCAGCACCACCAACGTGCCCGGCTCCAGCCTGATGACAATCGCCAATCCCGCCAGCATCAACACCGAGGTGAACGTGGACGAAGCCGACATCGCCAATGTCCAAGTGGGCCAGGAGGCGGAAATCGTGGCCATCGCCTATCCCAACCAGCCGATGAAAGGCGTGGTGCGCTCGATCGCGGTATCGGCCAAACAGAGCGCCGGTAGCCAATCGCTGAGCTTCGTGGTGAAGATCGGCTTCACCGATACCGCCGGCGTGCTGCTGCGCCCTGGCATGTCCTCGCGCGCGGAAATTTTCACCCACACGGGCGATGCCACCTTGGCGCTGCCGATCCAGGCGATCCGGCTCACCGAAGACACCAGCACCGGCCTCAAGCAATATCACGCCTTTCGCGCCGAAAACGGCGTGGCGCGCAAGGTGGTATTAAAGGTGGGCATCTCCGACGACAGTTACCAGGAAGTCGTCGAAGGGCTGAAGGCGGGCGACAAGATCATCACCGGCCCCGATCGCGCGCTGCGCAATCTCGAAGACGGCGACGCCATCACCGAATCCGCGCCCGCCGCGAAGGCGGCCTGAACATGGCACTGCTCGACATTCAAGCGCTCGCCAAGGAATACCACATGGGCCAGCAAGTGCTGCGCGCGCTCGATGGCGTGAGTTTGGCCATCGAACGCAACGAATACGTGGCAATCACCGGTTCCTCGGGCTCGGGCAAATCGACGATGCTGAACATCCTCGGCTGCCTCGACCCTCCCAGCGAAGGCCGTTACGTGCTCAACGGCAAAGACGTGAGCCGCCTCAATCCCGATGAACTGGCAGACATCCGCAACCGTGAAATCGGCTTCATCTTCCAAAGTTTCAACCTGCTGCCGCGCGCCACCGCGCTGGCCAACGTGATGCAGCCCTTGATCTACCGCGGCATGGTGCTGAAAGAACGCAAGGCGCGCGCGACCGAGGCGCTCGAACATGTGGGGCTTGGCGCGCGCATGGATCACCTGCCGAATCAACTTTCCGGCGGCCAGCGCCAGCGCGTGGCGATCGCGCGCGCCTTGGTCACGCAGCCGTCGATCCTCTTGGCCGACGAACCCACCGGCAACCTCGATTCGCGCACCACTCAAGAAATCATGAAGCTGTTCGACGAGCTTCACGCACAACAGCAGACCATCATCATCGTCACCCACGAACCGGAAATCGCCGCGCATTGCCAGCGCATCATCCGCATGGAAGATGGCCGCGTGGCGGAAGATCGGTTCAATACCCGCCCCCCTTCCCACCTTCCTCCGCGTGCAGGAGAAGGTGCAAACTCCACTTTGACGCATTGAGGCCCCCATGTTGTTCGACATTCTGGAAAGCCTGCGCGCCGCACTGCAATCGATCCGGGCGCATGGATTTCGCAGCTTTCTCACCACGCTCGGCATCCCTATACAGTTATTTTTTGTACACATCATCTACATGTCCACCAAGGATTGACCGGTACAGGCGTGCAGGGTTTAATTCCAGCATTTCATTAGGTAGTCAATTGTAACGGCTAGCATTGAGTAGCAACCGCAAGCATTCTCAAAAGACCGTTTTCATTACGTTTTCAAGTTCAAGGACCAAGCATGAACAAATCCCTCTACCGCCTCCTCTTCAACCACGCCCTCGGCCTGGTGATGGTAGTAGCCGAGACCGCGCGCGGAGAAGGCAAGCGAGGTGGCAGGAGCGTGAATCATGCCAATATGCCGCGCGCGTTGTTGCGTCTGCGGCCTTTGTGCTGGTCCCTGCTGGTGGCGTTGGGCACGGTGGGGATGAATGCGGCGCAGGCGCAAACACCGACTGCGAGTGCGCCGCCTGCGATGCAGATGCAGATACCGCAAATGCAGTCAATAACGTTGCCGCAAGCGGTGTTGCCGAGTGCGCCGCTGGTCAACATGCCGTCGTTTCCCGGCGATTTGGCGCTGCCGCGTGCTATTCGGCCGGGTGATGTGAATACGGCAGAGGCGCTGCGTGATAACGGTGCGCGTCCGGCGACTGTTCCGCTCGATCGTGTGGCTTTACCCAACGGGGTGCCTGCACTCACCGGCGGCAGTCTGGAGAGTTCGTTGGCGCC
>JAIRJU010000336.1 GCA_031260485.1 Pseudomonadales bacterium
TCCACCACTTCCATTACGGTCAGGTTGGCAATACCTTCGAGGATTTCGTTTTTAGACAGAGCCATGCTCTTATCTCCTATCAGTTGTTTGGAACTTCGTAAATAGATGCTTCTGAAGCGGAATTAAGCTGCTTCTTGCTTTTGGTCGCGCACGGCCGCAACACAGCGAGTTACCTTGGACGGTACCTCGTTGAGGGTGCGGGCGAGCTTGGTTACCGGCGCCAGCATCAGACTCATCAGAGTCGCGATGGCCTGATCGTAGGTCGGCAGATTTGCCAACACGTCGATCTGGGAGGCGGGCAGCAACTTGCCACCAATAGCCAGTGCTTTGACTTCGAACTTATCGTTGCCTTTGGCGAATTCCTTCAGCACGCGCGCGGCGGCACCCGGATCTTCCACGGAAAAGGCAAGAATCGTCGGACCTTTCAGCACGGGCGCCAGGCACTCGAATTCAGTGCCAGCAACGGCACGCTTGAGCAGTGTGTTTCTGACAACGCGCAGATACACACCGCCCTGGCGGGCAGTTTTCCGTAATGCGGTAAGGTCGGTCACAGTCACGCCGCGATAATCGGCGACAACTGCGGACAAAGCACTTTTAGCAGCTTCACCGACTTCTGAGACGATCTGCTGTTTGTCTTCAAGTCTTATGGCCACTAATTAACTCCTTGATTGAAAACCACTGGTTTGCGCCAGTGGACCTTCAGTCACTCCACCCGGCGGCTGCCGGATGGAACCTTTGTCTGGTGAGTGCCTGCCTTGTACGAAACATCCATGAAAGCATTCGTAGCTCATTCATAGATGCCTCGCGGCACAGGCTGGGTTCACCATCTGCGCAGGGTATTAAGCGCAATCTTCACCACTACCAAAGACTGCGCACCTGCGGTCTTTGACGGTCCTGCCCAGATGCTTGCGCATCAAAGGCAGTGCCCCAAAGTCCTGGGCCAACCGGCTCACGCCGGGCGGCCCGTAATTTGTCCATTCAGTTAAAAATTGAGCGTGGAATGATCGACCACGAGGCCGGGGCCCATGGTCGAAGACAGCACCACCTTCTGCACATACACCCCTTTGGAGGTGGATGGCTTGGCGCGCTTGAGGTCTACCAAGAGCGCTTCGAGGTTGCCCTTGATGGCGTCGGCATTGAAACCCACGCGGCCGATGCCGCCATGGATGATGCCATTTTTGTCCGTCCGGTAACGAACCTGACCGGCTTTGGCATTTTTGACAGCGCCCGCCACGTCTGGGGTCACAGTACCAACTTTCGGGTTTGGCATCAGACCTTTCGGGCCGAGGATGGTACCAAGCTGGCCTACGACGCGCATGGCGTCGGGGCTGGCGATCACCACGTCGAAATCAATGTTGCCCGCCTTGATGCTGGCGGCCAGATCATCGAAACCCACCACGTCGGCGCCGGCTTCCTTCGCCTTGTCGGCGTTGGCACCCTGAGCGAACACGGCGATGCGCACGGTCTTGCCATTGCCATGGGGCAGCGTGGTGGCACCACGCACGTTTTGATCGGATTTACGCGGATCGACGCCGAGGTTGATGGCGACGTCGATGGATTCCTTGAATTTGCTGCTGGAAACATCACTCAGAAGCGCGACGGCTTCTTCAACGGAGTAAGCTTTGCCAGACTGTACTTTGCCAGCGATCAGCTTGGCTTTTTTGGTCAACTTGGCCATTACATGACCCCCTCGGTTTCAATACCAGAGCTTCTGGCAGTGCCTGCCAGGGTTCTTACTGCCGCATCGAGATCGGCGGCCGTCAGGTCGGGCATCTTGAGCTTGGCGATGTCTTCCAACTGCGCGCGGCTCAGCTTGCCTACTTTTTCCGTGTTGGGACGGGCGCTGCCGCTTTGCAGCCCCAGCGCCTTTTTCAGCAGTACGCTGGCGGGCGGGGTTTTGGTGATGAAAGTAAAACTGCGGTCGGCATAAACGGTGATCACCACCGGAGTCGGCAAGCCCACTTCCAGATTCTGAGTCTGGGCGTTGAACTGTTTGCAGAACTCCATGATGTTGACGCCGTGCTGGCCGAGCGCGGGGCCTACGGGCGGGCTGGGGTTAGCCTTACCAGCCGCCACTTGCAGCTTGATATAGGCTGTAATCTTCTTAGCCATGTGTGACTCCTGTTGGGTTCGAGCGCCAGGTTGCCCTGGCTCCCCTGGCACGGTTCGCCGCGATACGGCGGCTTGCCGTGACTTATGGATTTAGGCAGCAACGCCACAGCGCTGCCACCTGCCTTGGTACTGCTTACTGCAAAAATCAGCCTTTTTCGACTTGCGAAAATTCCAATTCCACCGGCGTGGAGCGGCCAAAAATAAGAACCGCCACACGTACCCGGTTCTTTTCGTAATTCACTTCTTCCACCGTGCCGGTGAAATCGTTGAACGGGCCATCGATCACGCGCACCAATTCGCCGGGTTCGTACACGGTCTTGTGCGCGGGTTTGTCTACCGTTTCTTCCAAACGGCTCATGATGTCGTCAACTTCGCGCTGGGTAATCGGGGCGGGTTTGTCGGCACTACCGCCGATGAAGCCCATCACGCGCGCGGTTTCCTTCACCAAGTGCCAGGTGTCGTCATTGAGCACCATTTGAATCAATACGTAGCCGGGGAAGAATTTGCGTTCGCTGCGGCGTTTTTGACCGGCGCGCATTTCCACTACTTCTTCGGTCGGCACCAATACCTGACCAAACTGATCGGCGCACGACGATAGCGCAATGCGCTCTTCGAGCGATTGCTTTACCTTGCGCTCAAATCCGGAATAAGCGTGCACCACGTACCAACGCTTATTATCTGTAGTTGTCGACATATCCATCCTTTGTTATGGAACGAAGCGAATAATTCGTTTCGCATCCACCGTATTCAAGTCAGCTACCGATCAACAGCGAAATCAGCCAGCTCACCGAGGAATCAAGCCCCCACAGCAGAATGGCCACCAGAATCACCACTACCACCACGATCAACGTGGTATGCACGGTTTCCTGCCGTGTGGGCCAGACCACCTTGCGGATTTCCGTCCGCGCATCCCGCCCCAGGTCGATAAATGCTTTGCCTTTGGCGGTTTGCGCCACGATGACACCAGCGAGCACCGCCAATACCAAGAGAGCGCCAACCCGATACAGCAGCGATTCAGCAGCAAAGTGACTGTTGCCGTACACGCCCGCCGTCACCAAGGCCACGACGAGCACCCACTTGATGCTGTCAAAGCTGGAGCCGACTTCTTTTGCTTTGTCGTTCATATAAAGCACTTGAGAATTCAATTAACCGCCACGCTTCCAACAGGGAAGCTGGCAGGCCAGGAGGGTCTCGAACCCCCAACCTGCGGTTTTGGAGACCGCCGCTCTGCCAATTGAGCTACTGGCCTATTTACCTACTGACTTGATGGATCGTACCGATCCTTACAAGTCACGGCTGCGGATGGCTGGCGCAAATGCGTCGATTTGCTGGCCATCCGCAGCCTTACCCTACCTACTGGCTTGACGGATCGTACCGATCCTTACAGCTTTTTTCAGACAACTAAGCCGAGACCTCGGTGGAGGCCTCGGCTCAGGGAAGCGAACTGCGGTATTACAGCAGGATCTTGGCCACCACGCCCGCACCTACCGTACGGCCGCCTTCGCGGATCGCAAAGCGCAAGCCTTCGTCCATCGCGATTGGGTTGATCAGCTCTACCACCATCTTGATGTTGTCGCCAGGCATCACCATTTCCACCCCGTC
>JAIRJU010000006.1 GCA_031260485.1 Pseudomonadales bacterium
AAACAATCGCATCGTTAATTTCCGCGGCGACGGCTCCGCGCTGATCGGCCACTTCGCCACGCTGCGCTTCACCCACGCCTTGCCGAACTCGCTGCGCGGCGAACTTATCTGAATCTCACCTGAATACAGCGGTTTCGCCGCGTCAACGCCGTTCCTTTCATGGCGTTTCTGTGACGCAGATCACACTATTTCTTTCCTGAAATCGCCAAAAAATTTGAAAACATCGCGTGTTTCCTAATAGAATGCGCACACTTTTTTGACCGAGCCTTAACGTAATATCAACATCACACCGACATCTCATCGACATCAAATGTGCAACCAAAGCGCAACTACGGCGTTGAATCCTGTGTGAACGGCACCATCTTCACTTACCGCTTCACTTACCGCAGCGTTTTGTTAACGTTCAGTCAATAACCGTGTTTGAGGGGTTCGCCGGGATGCCCCATTCAACTTCCCGGCTTTTTCAAATCAAGGAGAAAACTTTGAAAAATCGCACTCTAACCGCAGCCATCACGATGTCGCTGCTTTCCGGCGTGGCCCTTGCCGACTCCTACCAGGGGGAAGCAGGTTTCATCTACGACAACAGCAAGCTCGATAACACTCCCAGCTACAACAGCTACACCATCGGCGGCTCCTTTTACTTCAATCCGGTCAACGACTCCAAAGGCCCGCGTATGGAAGCGGCTTTCCTGGACCGCGCTTCCAGCGTTTCCGCCTCCTTCACCAACAGCGACAGCGACCTTTTCGACAGAAGCTATACCCTCGATACCCGCGTGGTA
This sequence comes from Pseudomonadales bacterium, assembly GCA_031260485.1. Classification (GTDB taxonomy): domain Bacteria; phylum Pseudomonadota; class Gammaproteobacteria; order Pseudomonadales; family Pseudohongiellaceae; genus CAILUG01. The sequence goes on from JAIRJU010000006.1 coordinate 780, forward strand.
TTGAACAACGGCTTCATCCTCAAAGCCGGCTATGGCGATCTTTATCGCTCCGAGAAAACCTACCAAGTCGGCATCGGCACCTATCTGACCGATCGTTCCGACATCGTGGCCTCCTACACCAGAGCCAAAAACGCCGACATCGACACCTGGGATGTCACCTACCACGGCGTGGAGAAACTGGCGGGCACTTCCAGCGTGGGCTATAGCGTAGGCGCGGGCTATGTCCGTCTGCCCACCAGCAGTAACGGCTACAGGCTCGACGCCGACTTGACCTACTATTTCGACGCCAACCTGGGCCTGGGCGCCCTGGCCTCCTACGCCGACTATGACATCCTCAAAACCACCACCTTCGGCATACAGGCCAACTACTTCGTCACGCCTCTCTTCTACGTCGAAGGCTATGCCAAGACCACCGACTACGACGGCCCGAGCGAAGACAGCTTCGGCGTCGGCGCGTCTTTGCGCTTCTAAGCCCCCAGCCCGCTTTTGCGGCTGTAACACAACAAACCCCAGCGCGTTGCTGGGGTTTGTTTTTGAAGGTTTAGAGTAGAATCACAGCAATCTCACCCGCTGGCCACGCATCGTGATACTCGATCAGATTCGCGCCAACCGCGCCACCATCCTGGCCCTGAGCCGCCGCTACGGCGCGCGCCGCATTCGCGTGTTCGGCTCGGTTGCGCGCGGTGAAGAACGCAGGGACAGTGACGTAGATTTCCTGGTGGATTTTCCCGCTGGCTACGACCTCTTCGCCCAGCGCTTGCCGCTGACAGAAAGCCTGGAGCAACTGCTGCACCGCTCCGTAGACCTCATTCCCGAACACGAATTGAACCACCACCTCAAAGAACGGATTTTGCGCGAGGCGGTGGAATTGTGAGCAAGCCCTGGCAACCCTACGCCAAGCATATCCTCGACACCATCGCCAAACTTCAGCGCATTCAAGCGCGCGGCAACCTGGAAAAAGATGAAGTGCTTTACGACGCTACGTTGCGCAACCTGCAAACATTGTCTGAAGCCACCCAACAGCTACCCGAAGCACTCAAAGCCGGCTTTCCCACCATCCCTTGGCGCGCCATCAGCGGCTTCCGCAACATTCTGGTGCACAACTACCTGGGCAACATTGACCCCATAACCATAGCCGCTGTGCTCTCTCAACACCTCCCTGCTCTGGAAGACAGCATCAAAACAATGCTGCGTGATTCTTAAAAGTTTGCATAACACACGGCAGCCATGTCTTCATTCCCCGAAAATTTAACCTTCTCTTTTCCCCGCCCTGCTATACTCCAAGCCTTCTAAGAACCATGGAGCCGATCGCTTTCTTTCATGACCAGTGAACCTCACTCCCGCCGGCTGGAGCTTACGCCAGACAACCCGCAGCGTCTGGCCGCTCTGTGTGGCCGTCTCAACGAACACCTCCGCCTACTGGAAGCCCGCCTCGATCTGACGATCCAAAGCCGCGGCAACGTCTTTACCCTTATCGGCCCTCCCGACGCACTCGAACTCGGCGCCAGCGCGCTGGAAAAGCTCTATGCGCTGACCGCTGGCGACGCCATGCTCACTCCTGATCTCGTGCATCTGGTGCTGACGGAAGTCACTACCTATCACGCGGCCCAGCACGCCCCTGCCCACGCGGGCGCCACCGTGGTGCTCGATGCCCAAAGCAGCATCGAGCACGTGCTACGCACGCCGAAACTATCGGTGAAGCCGCGCACGCCGCAGCAGAACAATTATGTGCAAGCCATTCTGAAACACGACATCAACTTCGGCATCGGCCCCGCTGGCACCGGCAAAACCTATCTGGCCGTGGCCTGTGCGGTGGAAGCGCTGGTGAGCGAGCGCGTCAGCCGCATTCTTCTGGTGCGTCCGGCGGTGGAAGCCGGTGAAAAACTCGGCTTTCTACCCGGCGATCTGTCACAAAAAGTGGATCCTTATCTGCGCCCGCTGTACGACGCCTTGTATGAAATGCTCGGCTTCGAGCGCGTGGCCAAGCTGATCGAGCGCCAGGTGATCGAAGTGGCGCCGCTGGCTTACATGCGGGGCCGCACGCTCAACAACTCCTTCATCATTCTCGATGAAAGCCAGAACACCACCACCTCGCAAATGAAGATGTTCCTCACCCGCATCGGTTTCGGCTCCACCGCGGTGATTACCGGCGATGTGACCCAAATCGACTTGCCCAAAGGCACGCGCAGCGGCCTGGTACAAGTGAGCAATGTCTTGCGCCGCGTCAAGGGCGTGAGCTTCACCTGGTTCAGCGCCGCCGACGTGGTGCGCCATCCCATCGTACAGCGTATCGTCGAAGCCTATGACGCCTACGACAAAGCCAATGTCGCGGCGCTCAACGCGCAAGGCAGTGAGCGTCACAATGAACGTGACAATTGAACTGCAAAACCACAGCGGCAGCCGTCAAGTGCCGCTGAAACGTCAGTTCAAGCATTGGGCCTTGGCGGCCTTGAGTGCGGTGGCAAGCGAGCGCGTGGTGAACCGGCTCAGCATCCGGCTGGTGGATGAAACCGAATCAGCGTATTTGAACGACAAGTATCGTAACAAGCAGGGCCCTACCAACATCCTATCGTTTCCAGTGCCGGGTGAATTGAAGCACTTGCCCGCACTGGGCGATCTCGCCATTTGCACGCAGGTGGTGCAGCGCGAGGCGCAGGCGCAAGGCAAATCCGCTGATGCGCATTGGGCGCACCTCACCGTGCATGGCGTGTTACATCTGCGCGGTTATGACCATGAAATCGACACCGAAGCGCGCGCCATGGAAGCGCTCGAAACCAGCATTCTTCACCAACTGGGCTACCCCGATCCCTACTGATACTCCCTCATGAGCGATAGCAATTCACCCAGCGATTCAGGCCAGAGTTCCTGGATCGGTAAACTCAAGGATGTCTTTTCCGATTCGGTGTCCGACACCGACGAACTCATCGCCGTGCTGCGCAAGGCGCAAAAAAACCAGGTGCTCGATCATGATGCGCTGAGCATCATCGAAGGCGCGCTACAGGTGAATGCCATGCAGGTGCGCGACATCATGATTCCGCGCTCGCAAGTAGTGACGGTGCGTGCCGACGCCAGCCCCGAAGAAATTCTGCCCGCGGTGATCGACGCGCAGCATTCGCGCTTTCCGGTGATCGGCGACAGCCTCGACGAAGTGCTCGGCATTTTGCTGGCGAAGGATCTGTTGCCCTTGGCGCTCAAGGACAGCCGCCGCTTCGACCTCAAGGATGTGCTGCGCCCCGCCACCTTCGTGCCGGAATCGAAACGGCTCAACGTACTGCTCAAGGAATTCCGCGAAACCCGCAACCACATGGCGATCGTGATCGACGAATATGGCGATCTCGCGGGCCTGTGCACCATCGAGGACGTTTTGGAACAGATCGTGGGCGACATCGAAGACGAGCACGACATCGACGATGAAGTGTTCATCAAGCCACTCGATGCGAACAATTTCACCGTCAAGGCCCTGACGCCAATCGAGGAATTCAATGAGTTCTTCCGCAGCAAATTTTCCGCAGACGACTTCGACACCATCGGCGGCCTGGTATTGAGCCACTTTGGCCGCATTCCGCAGCGCGAGGAAGCCGTGGTCATCGGTCCCTATCACTTCCGCGTGCTCAATGCCGACAACCGCCAGATTCGTTTGCTGCATGTCAGTTTGAACTCTGCTAGCTCTCTTTGAAGATACGCACTTTGAAGATACGCACGTTCCAGGTTTCGCCAACCACCTTACTACTGGTGGCCCAAGCGCTGGTGGCCGGCGCCTTGCTGCCCTTGGCCTTCAGCCCTATCGACTGCTGGCCGCTGCAATTGCTCAGCACCGCCTGGCTCTACACGCTTTGGCGCGAACGCACGCCGCGCATGGCGGCCACCCTCGGTTTCACCTACGGCCTTGGCGCTTTCGGCGTGGGCGTGTCGTGGGTTTATGTCAGCATCCATGATTACGGCGCGGCGCCGCCTGCCGTGGCGGGCGTCATCACCCTGGGCTTCGTGCTGTTGTTGTCGAGTTATCTGGCGTTGCAGGGCTATGTTTACCGCCGCTGCTGCGCGCCGCCATGGAGCCTGGTTCCCGGCTTCGCCGCTACCTGGGTGCTGGGCGAATGGCTGCGCGGCTGGTTGTTCACGGGTTTTCCCTGGCTGTACCTGGGCTATGCGCATGTCACCAGCGTGTTTTCTGGCCTCGCGCCGCTGTTTGGCGTTTTGGGATTATCGTTCTTTATTGCGCTCAGCGGCGCGCTGCTGGGAGAGTTGAGCCTGCGCTGGCGTCGCTCGCTAATGCCTCCCCCCCTCTCCCCCAACCCCTCTCCCGCAAGCGGGAGAGGGGAATTTGTGCCCCTCCCCCGCTTGCGGGAGAGATCCATGCAGCGCCATGCTGCCGACTTGCGTCCCAGAACCAGGTTCCTGGGTAGGGGTTGGGGAGAGGGCAATGCTCACACAGGCGGCGGATTTTTGGGCAGCAAACGCCTCGTACTCTTGTTATCAGGCTTGTGGATCGCCTGCGCGCTCTTGCGCGGCATCGCGTGGACCACGCCGCTCGCAGCGCCACCGCTGCGCGTGGGCCTGGTGCAAGGCAATGTCGAGCAAAGCGTGAAATTCGATTCCGCGCACTTGCAGGAAGGGCTCAACCGCTACGCCACGCTCAGCGCGCCGCTCTGGCACGACGATCTCGTGGTGTGGCCTGAAACCGCGATTCCGCTGCTGTATCAGCGCGAGCCTGCGTTGATG
>JAIRJU010000043.1 GCA_031260485.1 Pseudomonadales bacterium
TTTTGGAAAAATCAATGGGTAATAATGGCCACAATCACGGCTTGCACACCACCATCCCCCGCTGATACGCCGGGCGTGCCGTCACTTGTGCGCGCCAGCGTTCCACGGCGGTGAATTCAGCCATGCCTAGATATTCATACGACTGATAAAAACCGGCGAGGCAGTTCACCCAGGGCGCGGTGGCCATGTCCACGATGCTGTAGTCGTCCATCAGGTATTCGCGGTCTTTCAGGCGTGCCTCGAGTATGCCCAAGAGGCGCCGCGTTTCGGCGGTGTAGCGCTGCTCACCATAGGTGTCGCTGGTTTTGTCCTTGGCGTAGACATGGAAGTGGCCGAATTGCCCGAACATCGGCCCGATGTGCGCGGCTTGAAAGGTGAGCCACTGTTGCGCGTCGAGTTGCGCGCGATAGGTGCGTGGAAAAAATTGGCCGGTTTTGTTGGCCAGATAATGCAGAATCACGATGCTTTCCATCAACGCCAACGGTTTGCCTTCAGGGCCGTCGGGGTCGATGAGGGCGGGGATTTTGTTGTTGGGGCTGATGCGGATGAACTCGGGGTGCATCTGATCGCCCTGGCTGATGTTGATGAGATGCGCATCGTAGCGCAGGCCCATTTCTTCCAGGCATATGCTGACTTTCTGCCCGTTGGGCGTGGCCATGGAATAGAGTTGGATCAAAGAGGGATCGGTTGGCGGCCAGCGGTGTGGGTAGAGATTAAGGCTCATCAGGGGCTCCTGGTGTGAGGCGCGGGAATAGGAAAGCGCAGATTTTAGCGGGTATTCACGGTGTTTGGCGCAGGCAGGTGCGCGATCTGCCACTCTTGCAGACGGCTGCATAACAGCAGCGCCACGCCGCCGCCCAGACCCGCGAAGGCCATATCCGATTGCGTGTCCCAAGGATCGCCTTGCGTACCGAGAAAATCGTCCGCGCCTTGGCCCAGCAGCACGGCGGCGGCCCATTCGATCAACTCGTAAGTGGCGCTGATCGCCATGACCACGCACAGCGCCAGAAACGCTAGCATCTTCGCGCCGCGCACATAGGCGCCGCGCAGCAGGATTTCACACGCGGCCAACATTGGCACGAAACCCTGCATGAGTGGCTGGCGGCTTTATTGATGATTTTTCGTTCAAAAATTTTGGAAAAGTGGAGCGATGGCGGCGCTGCTTAGCGCACAGGCTCCGTAATCTGTTTCTCCCACTTGGCGATCACCGCCGCGGCCACGGAATTGCCCACCACGTTGGTAGCCGAGCGGCCCATGTCGAGCAGATGATCGACCGCCAGAACCAACAACAAACCTTCCTGCGGCAGATTGAAGTAGGAGAGCGTGGCGGCAATCACCACCAGTGACGCGCGCGGCACGCCGGCCATGCCGTTGGAGGTCACCATCAACAGCAGCAGCATGGTGATCTGCTGGCCGATGGAAAGGTCGATCCCATAAGCCTGTGCGATAAAGATGGTAGCGAAGGTGCAGTACATCATGGAGCCATCGAGGTTGAACGAATAACCCAGCGGCAGCACGAAACTCGCCACCTTGCGCGAGACGCCCCATTCTTGAAGTTCCGCCAGAATGCGCGGATAGGCCGCTTCGGACGAGGCGGTGGAGAAGGCCAGCAAGGCCGCGCCGCGCACTCCTCGCATCAGATGCAGCACGCGCCGCCCCACGATCAGCACCGCCACCGCTACCAATAAGCCCCACAACAGCCCAAGCGACACAAAAAAGCCTCCGACGAACTTGAGGTAGGTGATGAGCACCTCGATGCCCTGCGTGGCGATGCTGGCGGCCAGCGCCGAAAAGATCGCCAGCGGTGCGATTTTCATGACATAGCCGGTAACCTTCAGCATGATCGCCGCGACTTGCTCGGCAAGCGCCAGCACGGCAGGCGTTTTATTGTCGATGGACGCGATCGCGGTGCCGACCAATACCGAAAACACCACGATTTGCAGGATTTCGTTGCGCGCCATGGCGTCAAAGATCGAGACAGGCACCAGGTGGGTAATGAAATCGCGGAGCGTGAAGGTGCTCACGTCCACGGCGCCTTCGCCGGCGCCTGTGCTGGGAACAGTCAAGCCCAGCCCCGCTCCCGGTTGAATCAGATGCACCATGATGAGGCCGAGTATCAGCGACACCAGCGAGGCCAGCATGAACCAAGCAATGGTCTTGACGCCAACGCGGCCCACCTCGGTGGCATCGCCCATGTGCGCGATGCCCACCACCAGCGTGGAAAACACCAGCGGCGCGATGATCATTTTGATCAAGCGCAGAAAGAGATCGGTGAAGATCGTCAGATTGCCGGCAACGGCTTGTGCGTTTTCGGCGGACAAGCTTTTGTTCAGCGCCCAACCTACCAAAACGCCCAGCACCATGGCGGCAACGATGAGAATGGTGAAAAGACGGCTCATGCACTGTCTCCAGAGTGAATGGCAAAGGTAGGTTTGCTAGCTGGCGGAAAGCTAGCATCGTTACCTTGGCGTTGGCAACCGGTGCGTCGTAAGGCGCATCTACGCGCACACGCGCGGTTGTGGGATGAGATTTCAGAAAAGAATTTTTTATGCTGCCGTGAGTAGAAAGGCTACCCATGATTTCGCGTGCGGGATAGCAATTGGCGCAGCGATAGCTAGACGCGCTCCGGCAATTCCTCCAGTATCGCCTTTTGCGTTTTGATCCCGCCGCTTTGCGGGATCTTGTTGTCAGCGAGGAAAGCCCGTGACTGATTATCTGCCCTGCGAAGAACTGCACCCGCAAACACCCGCCACCGCCAGCGTGATCTGGCTGCATGGCTTGGGCGCCGATGGCAGGGATTTCGTGCCGGTGATTCCCATGCTGCGGCTGCCGCGCGAACCGGCGATTCGTTTCGTGTTTCCACACGCACCGAGCATCCCGGTAACAGCCAACAACGGTTACGTGATGCCCGCCTGGTTCGATATTCTCGCATTCGACGAAGAACGCAAGTTCAACCCGGCGCAACTCTTGGCCTCCGCCGCCCAAGTGCATAAGTTGATCGACCGCGAGATCGAGCGCGGCATTCCCAGCGACCGCATCATGCTGGCAGGCTTTTCGCAGGGCGGCGCGGTAAATTTCCAGGCGGCGCTTACTTATGACAAGCCGCTCGCGGGTCTTCTGGCGCTATCCACTTATTTTCCTAGCCATGAGGCGATCGACGTGCATCCCGCCAATGCGGGCCTGCCGATTCTGCTCTGCCACGGCAGCAACGACCAGATTCTATCGGTGCGCATGGCGATGAACAGCCGCCGTTATCTGGAACAATTGGGTTTTACTCCTGATTTCAGAACCTACTTCATGGCGCATGAAGTGTGTGGCGAGCAGCTTGAAGACATATCGCGCTTCATTCAGAATCATTTTTGAATGATTGGCTTAGGACCGATTGGCTTAGGAGCAGGGTGTCATGCGCGGCGACACGGGTGAGCAACACGAGCAGCAGGCGCTTGTCCGCGTCAGCGGGCTGGGCCATGCCTATGCGCAAGGCGGCCAGGCGCAGGCGGTGCTGCGCGATCTCAGCTTTACGCTGCGCCGCGGTGAAACGGTGGCGCTCCTGGGCCGCAGCGGCTGCGGCAAGACCACCTTGCTCAATCTCATCAGCGGTATCGAGGCGGTGCAGCAGGGCGAAATCGAAATTGCAGGCATTCGCCTCACCGCGCTTGATGAAGAAGCCCGCACGCGCTTTCGCCGTCAGCACATCGGTTTCATCTATCAATTCTTCAATCTCGTGCCCAGTCTCACCGCGGCGGAAAATGTTGCGCTGATTCTCGAACTCAACGGCGCACCGCTGCAAGGCGCGATGGAACACGCGCGCGAGTTGCTCGGCGATATTGGTCTTGGCAGCAAGGCGGACCACTTCGCGGCGCAGCTTTCGGGCGGCGAACAACAGCGCGTGGCGATTCTGCGCGCCGTGGCGCATGAACCAGCCCTGGTGCTGGCCGACGAACCCACGGGCAATCTCGATGCGCACAGCGGCCAGGACATGTTGCAGGTACTGCGCCAACGCCTGCGCGCGCACGGCAGCACCACGCTCTTGGTGACTCACAGTCTCGCGGTGGCGCAAAGCGCTGATCGTATCTTGACGCTCGATGAGGGCGGTATTCATGAGCACGCTGGCGACTTTGCCTGGTAATTCGCTTGCCAAAGCGCACAGCCGTGGCAGCGCGCGTTTGCTGTGGCGCGCGAGCTGGCGTCATGCGCGGCAGCACCGCTGGCAAAGCTGGTTGAGCGTGGTGGGCATCATGCTCGGTGTGATGATGGTGGTGGCGGTGGATCTCGCCAACAGCAGCGCGCGCCGCGCGTTTGATCTTTCCGTAGCCACGCTCAGCGGCACGCTCACGCACCAGATCGTGGCGCTCGATGGCGGCAGGGTAGACGATGAGCTGTTCACGCGGCTGCGCAGCGAACTGGGCATTCGCGCCAGTGCGCCCGGGCTGCGCGGCGAGGTCCGCTTGCAAGGGCGGCGCTTCACCTTGTTGGGCATCGACCCTTTGAGCGAAGCCGCGCTCGAACGCCGCCGCCCCGGCTTTGCCACGGAAGCAGGCGCGCTGCTTGGCCTGGGCTTGCGCACCTTGGCGTCAGCGCGTGGCGTGCTGATGCAGCGCGATGCCGCCGCCGCCTTGCAACTGGTGCCCGGCGCTGAGGTAAGCTTGCGCAGCGAGAACCGTGATACCGCCGTGGTACTTGCCGCCGTGCTCGAAGGCGCAGACGCGCAAGCGCTGGAAGGCGTGATCGTTGCCGACATCGCCCTGGCACAAGAGGTGCTGGGGCATAGCGGCCTCGACAGCATTGATTTGCGGCTGAATTCTGAAGAAGCTGAGCGCCTGCGCGCCTGGTTGCCGCCAGCGTTCATTGTGGTAGACGCCGGCAGCGACACGGCGACCTTGCAACAATTGAGTCAAGCGTTCCAGATCAACCTGCGCGCCATGAGTTTATTGGCGCTCTTGGTAGCCGCCTTGCTCATCTACAACACCGCCAGCCTTTCGGTACTGGAGCGTCGCGCCACGCTCGGCGTACTGCGCGCGCTGGGCGTAGCGCGCGGCACCTTGTTGCGGCTCGTGCTCGGTGAAAGCGCCGTGCTGGGCCTTGGCGCCAGCGTGGCGGGCGCGGCGCTGGGGCTGCTTTTGGGGCAGGTGCTGGTGCGTTATGTCACGCGCACGATGGATGATCTGTACTTCACGCTCACCGTTACCCGCTTTCTGCCAGATTATCGCGTGTTGCTCGAAGGGGCCGCGCTTGGCCTTGGGCTGACTGTGGCGGCGGCGCTGTTGCCCGCGGTGCAGGCGGCGAACGCAGCGCCAATCACGCTGCAACGCGCGCTGCCCGAGGAGTACGCCTGGCGCCGCCGTATTCGCTTCTTGGCGCTTTTGGGCGTGGTGCTTCTGGGGCTGGGCTATGTGCTGTTGCTGCCTGAACGCGGCAGCCTGGTGGAAGGGTTTGTGGCGCTCAACTGCATTGTCTTTGGTTTCTGTCTGATCATTCCATTTTTGCTGTCTTGTGCTTTGGCGCTGGTATTGGCCTTGACGCTACGGCACTTGCCGCAAACGCTGCGCTTGAGTTTGCGCAATATTCAAAGCGGCATTGGCCGTACCGGGCTCGCGGTGGCGGCGCTCACCGTGGCGGTATCGGTAACAGTGGGCGTAGGGGTGATGATCGGCAGTTTTCGCCACACCATCAACGTATGGCTGGAGCAAACCTTGAGCGGTGAGGTGCAACTCGCCCGCCTCGATGGCGCCAGCGGCATTCCGCCTGAACTGGAGCGCGCTGCGTTGGCGCTGCCTCAATTGCGGGAGGTGCGGCGGCAGTATTGGCAAACCCTGCATACCGATTTCGGCACGGTGCGCGCGCTCGCGCACGATGGCGCCGCGGCAGATCAGCTTTATCTGAAACAAGCTGCCGCGCAGGATTTGGCGGCGTTTGCCGCAGGTGATGTGCTGCTGTTGGCCGAATCCTTTGCGTGGCGGCATGAACTCAAGCCGGGCGATACGCTGCGTTATCAAACGCGCGAGGGCGAGCAAAGCGTGCGCGTGGGCGGGCTCTATTTCGACTACACCACCGGTACCGGCGCGCTGGAATTGCCGCTGTCGCGTTTTCGCCAGCTTTGGCCGGAGCAGGGGCCGCAGCGGCTCAGCTTCACGCTCACTGCGCTAGCCGACCGCGCCGCCACCTTGGAGGCCTTGCGCACGCTGACGCAAAATTTTCCCGGCGCCTATGGCGTGGCCGCCAACGCTGAGATCAAGGCGCTGACGCTGGCAATTTTTGACCGAACCTTCGCCATCACTGACGTGCTGCGCTTGCTGGCGATTCTGGTGGCTTTCGTCGGCGTGTTGAGCGCACTCACCGCCTTGCAGTTGCAGCGTATGCGGGAATACGCGCTATTGCGTGCCAGCGGCATGACCGTGGGTGAAACTGCGCGGATGATTCTGGCGCAAACCGTGGCGATGGGCGTGTGCGCCGGGCTCTTGGCTTTGCCGCTGGGGCTCTGGATGTCACAGGTGCTGATCGACGTGATCAACCGCCGCTCCTTCGGTTGGAGTATGCAGCATCTCGTGCCGTGGCTGGTGTTGGGGCAAGCGCTGGTTTTGGCGGTGATTGCGGCTTTGCTGGCGGGCCTCTATCCAGCGCTGCGTATCCGCCGGCTCAGCCCGGCGCTGGCGCTGCGGGAGGCATGATGCGGCGGCGCACCTGTTTGCAATGGTTGGCGGCGCCGTGTGTGCTCAGCGCCTGCGCTAAAGCGCCGCCGCTGGCAGAACCGCGGCTGCGGCTGCTTGACGTGCTGGGCGGTGATGACACAGCAGGCTATTTACGCGCGAGCGCGCCGCGCGCGTTCAGCTTCCCCGCCGACCACGGCCCACACGCGGGTTTCCGCAATGAATGGTGGTATTTCACCGGCAATGTCGATACCGCAGAGGGCCGCCGTTTCGGCTATCAGCTTACCTTCTTCAATAGCGCCCTGCGCCCGCCGGATAGCCCAGGCTTGTCCAGCGCCTGGGACAGCCCGCGCGTGTGGATGGCGCATTTCGCCATCACCGACGCGCAAGGCCGCACGCATGACGCCGTGGAACGCTTTACCCGTGAAAACCCGGGCCTGGCAGGCGCCAACGACGGGCGCGTGTGGCTGGAAGATTGGGAACTCAGATTTGGCGACGATTCGCGCCTATGGCAGCTACGCGCGTTCGATGCCGCAAGCGGCATGGGCATCGACTTCGCGCTAAGACAACTCAAACCGCCAATGTTGCAAGGCCGCGATGGCCTCAGCCAGAAAAACCTCGAACCTGGCAATGCTTCCTATTACTACAGCCTGCCGCGTCTGAGTACCGGCGGTACTTTGCGCATCGGCGGACAAGACTTCAATGTGCGCGGCCAAAGCTGGCTCGACCGCGAGTGGAGCACCAGCGCACTGGCACCCGATCAAAGCGGTTGGAATTGGTTTTCGTTGCAGTTCGATGACGGCCAGGAATTGATGTATTACGAACTGCTCGATCAAAATGGCAACGCCCACCCACAAAGCGCCGGCAACTGGAGTAGCCGTGATGCACAGCAAACCTACATCACCCCCGCCGAGATCACACTCACCCCGCTTGCTACCTGGACTAGCCCAGCCGGCACGGTTTATGTCACCTGCTGGGAACTCGCCTATGCCGAGCGCCGCTGGCGCGTGGATGCGGTGCTGCAAGATCAATGGATGAACCTCAGCCTGCCGTATTGGGAAGGCGCGGTGGATGTCAGCGATGCGGAGACTAACGCGCCGCTGGGGCGGGGGTATGTGGAGATGGTGAGGGTCTAATCTCTTTTTGATCTCGCCATCACTCAATAGCATAATCCACCAATTCCTCAGCGAGAGTAATACCATGCCCACCCGCAATGTCATTCTCACCGATCATCAAGCCTTGTTTATTGAACAATTGGTCAATACTGGGCAATATCAGGACCTCAGCGAAGTGTTGCGTGCAAGTCTGCGTCTGATGGAGCAGCACGAAGCCGAAAATGCCGCCAAGCTCAACGCGTTGCGCGAAGCCGCTCAGTCGGGTATCGCTGCTATTGAAGCGGGTCGATACACTGCTTTTGAGTCGGCGGAGTCTCTGGGAGCGCATCTCGATGCGCTTGCCGCTGAGGCCATCAACAACGCATGAACAAGTGGAAAGTTCGGCTTACTCTTGATGCCGCCAAAGACTTTGCCGGAATAATCCAATGGACAAAACAAAATTTTGGCGCTCAGCAGGCCCTGGCTTACACCGTAACGCTTAAAGATGCCTTGACGGAGTTGCACTGTGGCCCCGACGCTTTTGGCGTCAAGCGACGAGAAGACATTGGCTCCGGTATTCTCACTCTGCATGTGGCGCGCAACGGACGCAAAGGCCGTCATTTTGTCGTGTTTCGGGTAGGAGGTAAGCAAGTCATCGACGTGTTGCGGCTGCTGCACGACAGCATGGACTTAGCAAGCCATCTGTCTTCCTGATCCGCAGAAGCCGGGCTTGCCATGGCGAAAGTGTCCAGCCCTGGCCACGCATCCCCTAAAACCCAGCAAAAGAATCCCCCTTGTCTCTTTACAGTTGCCCAGCCTCTGGATAACCTGCGCCCCTTTTATCCAGGCTGATTCCATGAATAACAAGGCCTTTGACCTCATCACCAACCCGCGTCTCAACAAGGGCACCGCGTTCACGCTCGCAGAGCGCGAACAGTTTGGCCTGCATGGCCTGGTGCCACCCAAGATCAGCACCCTGGGGCAGCAGGTGGGCTGGGTGTTGGATAACATTCGCCGCAAGAGTGAGAACATCGACAAATACCGGTACATGACCTCGTTGCAGAAGCGCAACGAGCGGCTGTTTTTCCGGCTCTTGATCGACAACATCGAAGAACTGATGCCGATCGTCTATACCCCCACGGTGGGTCAGGCGTGTCAGGAATTTGCCTCTCAGTTCCGTGAAACCCAGGGTTTTTACGTTTCCATCGAGCACAAGGGCCGCATCAGCCAGTTGATGCAAAACTGGCTCGATCCTGACGTGCGCTTGATTGTCGTCACCGACGGCGAGCGCATCCTGGGGCTGGGCGATCTCGGTGTCAGCGGCATGGGCATTCCGATCGGCAAGCTGGCCTTGTATAGCGCTTGCGCCGGTATCGACCCGGCGCAGTGTATGCCGATCGTGCTTGATGTCGGCACCAACAACGAAGCCTTTCGCGCCGATCCGGTTTACCTGGGCCGCCGCGATCCGCGCGTGCGTGGGCAGGAGTACCTGGATTTCGTCGAGGAGTTCATTGTCGCGGTGCAGGAGAATTTCCCCAACGCGCTGCTACAGTTTGAAGACTTCGCCACCAACAACGCGGTGGCGCTGTTGGAGATTTACCGCGATCGCCTGCTCTGCTTCAACGACGACATCCAAGGCACCGCGTCCGTGGCGCTGGCGGGCCTCTACGCCGCTACGCGCATCACCGGCACCAAATTGAGCGAGATGCGCTTTCTGTTCGCGGGCGCGGGCTCGGCCGCCACCGGCATCGCCAGCCTTTTGGCGCTTGCCATGCAGCAGGAAGGCTTGAGCCATAGCGAAGCCTGCTCGCGCTGCTATGTTACCGACAGCAAGGGGCTCATCACGCGCGACCGCGATGTCATCACCAGCCATGCCGCGCCTTTCGCCGCGGATCTGCCGCCGATGAACCTGGAAGAAGCGGTGGCCACCATCAATCCGCATGTGCTGATCGGCGCCACCGCGCGCGGCGGCACCTTCAATCAGCGGATTCTGGAACTGATGGCGAAGGCGCACGATCAGCCGATCATCTTTGCGCTTTCCAATCCCACCACCAAGGCCGAATGCACCGCGGAAGAAGCCTATGCGGCGACGCAAGGCCGTGCGATTTTCGCCAGTGGCAGCCCGTTCCCGGAAGTGACGATCAACGGCAAGCTGAAAATTCCAGGGCAGGGCAACAATGCTTATGTTTTCCCGGGCCTTGGCCTGGGCGTGTTGCAGGGCAAGCTCCGGCGCATCACGGATGATCTCTTGATCGTGGCGGCCAAGGCCTTGGCCGAGGCGGTGTCGGACTACCGCTTGCAACATGGCTGTTTGTATCCGCGCCTCAATGAGATTCGCCAGGTGTCGCACCGCATCGCGGTGGCGGTGGCGAATGCAGGCCAGGAGGCGGGCTTGTGCAGTGAGCCGCTGCCGGCGGACTTCAGTGAGCGTGTGCGCGCGGCCATGTATGATCCTTGGTATTGATCTACGTAAACTTCACGGCATTGTGCCGAGATTGAGCATTGCTTCCGCCTGAGCGCTGGTTTACTTTAGCGCCGTTTTTCAGGGGAGCATCACCACTCCACTGGAGGCAATCCAGCGTTCCACGGCTTGTTCGATCGCAATGGGTTGGCTCGGGCCGCTATTACTAACCAATGTGAGATCTAACTATGGGTTTTCTGCTGTGGTATGAAAACGGACCCTTTGGTGTATTCATTCGTGAATCCATCTGGGGCTATCCGATCGTGTTGTCGAGTCATGCGGTTGGCATGGCTACCGTGATGGGCGTTGTCGTGGCGCTCACCTTTCGTATGCTTGGCCTGGCCAAGGGCATTTCCATTCTCGCGTTCGACAAGCTGTTCATTGTCGGCTGGGCTGGCTTCTTCATCAATTTGGTTTCTGGTCTCTTGCTGTTCGCGGGCAGTTCCACCGTGTATTTCTTCCAGACCACGTTCCAGATCAAGATTCTTTCCATCGTCATCGGCGGCATTCTGATGAAAGTGGCGATGAACAGTGTGCGCGCAAACCAGCCGCTGGGAACGCAGAAAATGTGGGCGGGCCTGTGCCTGTTTTTCTGGACGCTGGCCGTGGTAACCGGGCGCCTGATGGCGTACCTGATAGACAACAGTTGAGGAGACGAGAACTATGAACTGGGAACCTTTGGCAGACTGGTTTGTCTCCACCAAATTGCACTCACTGGTCGTGGATAACTTCTGGGTGTTTCCGATGTGCGAAACCTTGCACTTTCTCGGACTCATCGTGTTGTTCGGCGCGTTGATCGTGGTTGATTTCCGCGTGATGGGCCTGGCCAGATTCATCAACATGAAGGCGGCGATGGCGTACATTCCGGTGGCGCTGCTCGGCTTCGCTGTCAACCTCATCACTGGCATCTGTTTCATGTCCGCCGAGCCTACCGCGTATCTGGGAAATTTCGCCTTTGGGTGGAAGATGGCCTTGATCCTGTTGGCGGGCGTGAACGCGCTGTGGTTCTGGTTTGGTGAGCACAAGAAACTGCTCCAGCTCGCCGATGGCGAGGACGCACCGTTCAGCGCCAAGCTGATCGCGTTCACCTCGATCGTGCTGTGGGTGCTTGTCATCATCGGGGGCCGCATGATTCCCTATGTGGATCAATGAGCCGCGGTATGTGGTAAACGAAAAAGCCGGCTTTTGCCGGCTTTTTTATGATTTTTTTGTTGTTGCTGAGGCGAGAGTCTAGGTGATGGTTGCTTCTCTTGAGGATTTTTCCCCCGATTTCTCCGGGCCGGGTCCGGTGCAGGTGTACCAGGATGCGCTGGCCAGCGGCCACTTTCTCATCCAGCAGTGCCAGGGCTGCGGCAAGCATGTGTTTTATCCGCGCGTGCTGTGCAAGCACTGCGGCAGTTATGCGCTCACATGGGTACAGGCGAGCGGACGCGGCATTGTGTATGCCACATCCGTGGTGCGGCGCAAGCCGGAAAAAGGCGGCGATTACAACGTGGCCTTGATCGAACTCGAGGAAGGGCCGCGGATGCTGAGCTGCGTGGCCGATCTGGCGCCGGAGCAGGTGCAGATTGGCATGGCAGTGAGCGCTCGCATCGGCCTCATCGAAGGCCAGCCTGCGGTGCTGTTCCATGGCAAACAACCGGAGAGCCTAGCGTGATGAAGCCGCCGCGGGATGAACACTCACTGCGCGGCAGCGCGGCGGTGGTAGGGGTGGGTTTGAGCCGCTTCGGCGATCTCGGCGGGCGCTCGCACATGGAGATCATGGGCGAGGCGGTGTATCACGCGCTGGCAGATGCCGATCTGAAGCTCACTGAAGTGGATGGCATTTTCGCCACCAATTTCGTCGATCAACTGACACCGCTGGCGGTGGCCGAATATTTCGGCATCAAGCCGACGTTCATGGATGGCTCCAATCTCGGTGGCTCTGCTTTCGTCAATTCGCTGCTTTGTGCCAGCCTCGCGCTCAAACTGGGTTTATGCAAGGTGGCGCTGATCTGCTATGGCGCCAATAGCCGTAGCGGCGGCTTCAGCGCGCCGGCGCATACGCCTACGGTGGAATCGATCTACCGGCCGCGTTATCCGATTCAGGCGTATGCGCTGGCCGCGGCGCGGCACATGTATCAGTACGGCACCACGGCGGAACAACTGGCGGAAGTGGCCGTGGCGGCGCGGCGCTGGGCGCAGCGCAATCCTGCGGCGGAACTGCGCGAACCGCTCACGGTGGCAGAGGTGCTGAACGCCCGCCGCGTGGTGGATCCTTTTGGCGTGCGCGATTGCTGCCTGGTGAGCGATGGCGGCGGCGCCATGCTGCTGGTGCGCGCCGAGCGTGCCAGAGATTTTCCCAAGGCGCCGGTGTACGTGCTGGGCGTGGCCGCGCGCACCACGCACGACATCATTTCCGAAATGCCGGATCTCACAGTTACCGCTGCCGCGCAGAGCGCGCCCGCCGCCTTCGCCATGGCGGGCGTCAGCCCTGCCGAGATCGACGTGGTAGAGCTTTACGATGCCTTCACCATCAACACCATTCTGCTGCTGGAGGACATGGGTTTTTGCAAGAAAGGCGAAGGCGGCGCTTTTGTCAGCGGCGGCAACATCGCGCCCGGCGGCAGTTTGCCGGTGAACACCAACGGCGGCGGCCTGAGCTGCGTGCATCCGGGCATGTACGGCATTTTTCTGATGATCGAGGCGGTACAGCAATTGCGCGGCGAATGCGGCGCACGCCAGATCGCAGGCGCCGAGCTTGCGGCTTGCAATGGCAATGGCGGTTATTTGTCGAGTCAGGTGAGCGCGGTGTTGGGGACGGCGGCTACCTTGTAAGCCGTCGCGTTTCCACGGCGTTTTTGCCGTATCGTTTTTACCTATTGTTTCTACCTATGCCGCTGCGTGGTCTTATGGCAAAGTCGTAGCGCTTTTCTGCTACGAGCTTTCCCGTTACAAGCTTTCCCGTTACAAGAAGTTCCTCATGCCGAGCCTGTCCGAGATCACCATTCTTTTGCTTGCCGCCGCGTTGGCCGCGCCGCTTGGGCGCTATTCGCGGGTGGGGTCTGTGCTGGGTTTTGCGGGCATCGGCTTGCTGGTGGGGCCTTCCGTGCTGGCCTTGATTCACGATGCCGACACCGTGCTGCATTTCTCCGAGATCAGTGTGGTGTTTCTGCTCTTCATCATCGGTCTTGAATTGCAGCCGCGCCGCTTGTGGGCGCTGCGTTCTGTAATCTTCGGGGCAGGCAGTTTGCAGGTGCTGTGTACGGCGTTGGTGTTGGCGGCGCTGGCTTATGTTGTGGGATTCAATGTGCGTGCGTCGATCGTGGCGGGTTATGGCCTGGCCTTGTCGAGCACGGCGTTTGCACTGCGTCTGATGGCCGATAACGGCGAACTCAACACGGTGCACGGACGCCACGGTTTTGGTGTGTTGTTGTTTCAGGATCTGGCGGCGATCCCCTTCTTGGCGGCATTGCCGCTGCTCGCGCCTGCCGCGCTGACGCCACAGGAGAATGCGCATTTCCCCTGGTGGCAGGCGGCGCTGATCTTTGTGGCCTTCACCGCGGCGTGCCAGCAGTTGCTGGTGCCGTTTCTGCGCTTGATCGCGTGGAGCCGCGTGCAGGAAGCCTTTACCGCCACTGCGCTGCTGTTGGTGCTGGGTTCGGCCTGGGTGATGGAGTCGATCGGGCTGTCGATGGGGCTGGGCGCTTTCATCGCGGGCGTGCTGGTGGCCGATTCGGAATACCGTCATCAGTTGGAAAGTGACATCGAGCCGTTCAAGGCTTTGCTGCTGGGTTTGTTCTTCATGGCGGTGGGCATGTCCACGCAACTCGGCGTGCTGGAGCACATGCCCTTGCAGGTGCTGGGTGGTGTGGTGCTGCTGATTGTGGTCAAGGGGCTGCTGCTCTTGGGCATCGGCAAGGTGTTTGGGCTTGAACGCAAGGCGGCGCAGCGCTTTGCCGTGTATTTGTGCCAGGGCGGCGAATTCGGTTTCGTGGTGTTTACGCTGGCGCTGGGCCGAGGCATTCTGCTGGAGGACGAAAAAGATCTCTTGGTGCTCATCGTGACGCTCAGCATGGCGGTAACGCCGTTGCTGCTCAAAGGGCTGACCTTGGTGCAGTCTGCTTCCGGGATGGATGCGGCAACCTTGAATGCGCTGATGCCACCCAACGAAAGCCACCCCATCGTGATTGCGGGTTTTGGGCGTTTCGGTCAAATTCTGGGGCGTGTGCTTCATGCCAAGGACATCCGCTATACCGCCATCGACCGTAATCCCAATCAGGTGCAACTGGTGCGCGCGCTCGGCAACCAGGTGTATTTCGGCGACATCACCAAGCGTAGTTTTCTGGACCAAACCCGCGTGGGCGAGGCGAAGCTCCTGGCGATCTGCATCGACGATGTGGAAGCCAGCGTTGAAGCGGTGCGCTTGATCAAGCGGCACTATCCGCAGTTACGGATTTTTGCGACCGCGCGCAACCGCTTTCACGAAATGCGCCTGCGCGAATTGGCCGTAGACTATGTGATTCGGGAAACGCTGTATTCGGCGCTGGAATTCACCCGGCAGGTGCTGAGCGCCATGGGCATGAACAACGAAGAGGCGGAGACATTGGTGGAAACCTTCCGTCAACAAGACCACAAGCTGCTCGAACAGCAAGCCGCGCTTGGCAATGATCTGCATTCACAGGTGCAATCGGCGAAGGATGCCGCGGAAGAATTGAAGGCGTTGCTACAGCAGGAAGAAGAGGAGTAGCCCTCCCCCGCAAAGCAGGGGAGGGCGTGGAGACGCGGGGAAAACGCGAGGAAAAAGAGTCGCGCTTGTTAGATCACGCCGTTAGATCACGCCTAACGCGCGCATCGCTTCAGCGACGCGCACGAAGCCGGCGATGTTGGCGCCCAGTACGTAGTCGCCTGGGGCGCCGTACTCTTCCGCGGTTTCGGCGCACAGATCGTGGATGCCGTGCATGATCTTGGCCAGACGCGCTTCGGTTTGCTCGAAAGTCCAGCTATCACGCGAGGCGTTCTGCTGCATTTCAAGTGCAGAGGTAGCCACGCCGCCCGCGTTGGCGGCCTTGCCGGGCGCGAACAGCACGCCAGCTTCCTGGAACACGCGCACCGCTTCGGGCGTGCTGGGCATGTTGGCGCCTTCGCCAACCACTTTGACGCCATTGGCCACCAGCGTTTGCGCATCTTTGCCGGTCACTTCGTTCTGCGTGGCCGAAGGCATGGCGATCTCGCAGGGCACGTCCCAGATCGAGCCTTGGCCTTGTTCGACGTAATAAGCGCCCTTGCCTTTGAGCGTGACATATTCGGCGATGCGGGCGCGGCGCACTTCCTTGATTTCTTTGACGAGATCGAGGTCGATCCCGGATTCGTCGACCACATAGCCGTTGGAATCGGAACAGGCAACCACGATGCCGCCGCACTGAGTGATTTTTTCGATGGTGTAGATCGCCACGTTGCCCGAGCCCGATACCACGGTGCGGCGGCCTTCGATGGCGCTGCCGCGAGAGGCCAGCATCCGCTCGACGAAATAGGTGGCGCCGTAGCCGGTGGCTTCGGTGCGCGCGCGCGAACCGCCGTACACCAGCCCTTTGCCGGTGAGAACGCCGGCTTCGTAGCGGTTGGTCAGGCGCTTGTACTGGCCGAACATGTAGCCGATTTCACGGCCACCGACGCCGATGTCGCCAGCCGGTACGTCAGTGTGTTCGCCGAGATGGCGGTGCAACTCGGTCATGAAAGACTGACAGAAACGCATGATCTCGTTGTTGGAGCGGCCGCGCGGATTGAAGTCCGAGCCGCCTTTGCCGCCACCGATCGGCATCCCGGTCAGCGCATTCTTGAAGGTTTGTTCAAAACCGAGGAACTTGATGATGCCCAGGTTGACCGAAGGATGGAAGCGCAGGCCGCCCTTATAGGGGCCGAGCGCGGAATTGAATTGCACACGGAACCCACGGTTGATCTGCACCTGGCCCTTGTCGTCGATCCAGGGCACGCGGAAGATGATCTGGCGCTCGGGCTCGCAAATGCGCTCGATCAGCGCGTCATCCGCATAATTCGGATTCTTGGCGATCACCCGGGTGAGACTTCCCAGCACCTCGTGCACGGCCTGATGAAATTCCCCTTCGCCGGCGTTGCGACTCAATACCTCGGAAATCACCGAGGCAAGTTTTACGTCCATCCCCTTCACTCTGTTCACTCCTCTCTCTACCTGGCTTGCACCTGATCGGTTAAGTGCAAAACAAAATCACAATTAAGTAAGCGCCGCCCCAGTTTTTTGGGGGCGCGAGGGCGGATTGTATGTGAACACTTTTGGCGGCGCTACGAAAAATGCGTGGGTGGAAATATCTATACGCGTTTGCTGCGCCGCCACCGCAGCGTAAGCAGGCTCAGAGGCCCTTGCCCCATTCCCCGGCAAAGAACTGCGCACCCAGCGGGCGACGCTGACGCGGCTTGGTTTCGCGTTCGCGCCATTGCGCGGGGAACTCGCTTTCGGGCAACTGGTAGCCCAGCGCCATCATGGCCAGCGGCTGGTAACGCTCGGGAATGGCAAACGACTCCTGCGTCTTGGCGGGCAAGAAACCGCCCATCTGATGGGTCATCAAGCCGTGAGCGGTGGCCTGAAGGCACAGGCTCAGCGCCGCGGCGCCGCAGTCATAAGGGCCGAAACGGTTGGGGTTGTCGTTGTGCGTGAAGCGGGTGTCGGTGCAGATAATCACCAAGACAGGCGCATGACGGCACCAAGCCTGATTGCCCTCCATCAGGCAGGCGAAGGCTTTATCCCAGGCTGCGGGCGTCGTGGCCTTGTTGCAGATCAGAAAGCGCCAGGGTTCGTCGCCGTTGCACGATGGCGCCCAGCGCGCGGCCTCCGCCACGCTCAGCAGCAATTCTGGAGGCACCGGACGCTGCGGATCGAAGCAGACACCACTGTAGCGCTGTGCGAAAAGGGCATGGATGGGGGCGCTGGTATCATATGGTTTTTGGAGCATAATCAAGGAGTTCCTTAAAAAAGTGGGGATTCTAGCGGGATGAGATGTGAGTTTGCTTGCCGCTTTCGTATTCTTTCGCATTTTATGCGTCCAAAATCCCGCTGGGTCAGCGCGCTTGCACAGTTGCGCGTTATAAAGGGGCCGATGCGGAGATCACCCAGGAACTGGGTTGCTGCTCGTATGTTGCTATAATAGTGGTACTATTGCCGCCCCCCGCGGACAGGAGTCGTGGTAATGAAAGCGAAAGATTATCAAGATTTTCAAACAGATGGCGATTTGGACGACATCGATTACGAGGCTTACGAGGCTGTAGCCGAACTCGATGACGAGTCCGTCGCCGCCGAGCCTGCCTATAAACCGGCCAAGGCCGCCAAGAGCGCGCGCAAGGCCAATGGCAAGCAGCTTCAGGTGCTCGACACCATGGTGCCGGGCCGCGATCTTGGCGCCTACATCACCGCTGTCAACGGCATCGCCATGCTCAGCGCTGAGGAAGAGCAGGAATTGGCGCGCGAGTATTACTACCACGAAAACCTCGATGCCGCCCGCAAGCTGGTCATGGCGCATCTGCGCTTCGTGGTGCACGTCGCCAAGAGTTATTCCGGCTATGGCCTGAGCGAGGCCGATCTGATCCAGGAAGGCACCGTGGGCCTGATGAAGGCCGTCAAGCGTTTCAATCCGGAGGTAGGCGTGCGTCTGGTGTCGTTCGCCGTGCATTGGATCAAGGCTGAAATTCACGAATTCATTCTGCGCAACTGGCGTATCGTCAAGGTGGCCACCACCAAGGCGCAGCGCAAGCTGTTCTTCAATCTGCGCGGCGCCAAGAAGCGCCTGGGCTGGTTGAGCCAGGAAGAAGTCAACGAAGTCGCCAAGGATCTCGGCGTGGACGCTGCAACCGTGGTGCAGATGGAAGGCCGCATGGGCGCCTTCGACGCCTCCTTCGACGGCGCCGCCGATGCCGACGATGAAGAAGCCGGCCAAGCCCCCGCGTACTACATCGAAGATACGCGCTACGACCCCGCCAGCAGCGTGGAAAGCGAAGACTGGGAAAAGACCAGCACGGATGGCCTCCACGTGGCCTTGAATGAGCTGGACGCGCGCAGCCGCGACATCCTCACCCAGCGCTGGCTCAACGACAGCAAGGCCACGCTGCATGATCTGGCTGCCAAGTATGGTGTTTCTGCCGAGCGCATTCGCCAGCTTGAAAAGAACGCCATGGAAAAAGTCAAAGCCTTGATGGAGGCGTAATAAATGCAGGGGCGGTGGCTACAACGGATTCGCTAGTGGAGCTTGCCCTGCCTTTGCCTGTCAGCGTGTACCTCATCACGCTCAATGAAGCCTCCAACTTGCAACGCCTGCTGCCGCAGCTTGCCCTTTTCAGCGAAGTGGTGATCGTGGACAGCGGCAGCAGCGATGCCACGCTGGAGGTGGCGCGCGGTTTCGCCAACGTCAAATTGTTTCACCGCGATTGGAGCGGTTTCAGCGATCAGAAGAACCATGCGCTGGCGCTGTGTTCGCAGGAATGGGTGCTCAATCTCGATGCGGATGAAGAGTTGACCGCTGAGTATCTCGCGCAACTGCGTCAGGTTCTCGAAAGCGGCGCTTACGACGCGCTGCGCACGCGGCGCAAACTGTTGCGCTGGGGGCGGGCTTCACGCAGTTTCTATAAGGATGACCGTCTCATTCGCTTCTTTCGCAAGCAATGCGGGCATTACCCGGCGGCGCGTGTGCATGAGCAACTGGTGGTGCAGGGCCGCATCGCTGAGGCGAACGTACACTTCCTGCATCACGAAAATCTCACTTTCACCCAACGCATCCGCAAATCCAACCAGTACAGCGAACTCAAGGCACAGGATAAATTCGCGCAAGGCAAGCGCGTCGGCGCGCTGCATGTGGTGCTGATTTTTCCGCTGCGGCTGCTTCAGAGCTATCTGGGCAAGGGCTGTTTTCTCGATGGCGTGGACGGCGTGCTCACCAGCATGAATGTTGCCTGGTATCACTTCATGCAGTACGCCAAGCTGTGGGAACTGGCGAAATTGCAGCGTTTGCAGCGCGAGTACGCCAGCGGCGCCGCGGCGGATACAGCACAATCCTCAAGCCACCACTGAGAGATCGCGTAGCGCCGTCATGACATCGCCGGGGCTGATCGACTTCAGGCACACATGGTCGAACAAACACTGCGTGCGGCTGCATTCGGGGCTGCACTGCGAGGCATGTTGCAACACGCGCACTGAGCTGCCGAGTGGCCGCCATAGATCCACATTCGTCGGCCCGTAAATCACCACGCCTTTCACGCCCAGCGCCGTGGCAAGGTGAAAGGGGCCGCTGTCGTTGCCCACCATGCAGCGTGCCTGGCACAAAAAGCCTGCGAGTTCAGGCAGCGTGAATTGATTGGTGGCATCGAATACCCCAGTGGTACCGCCATCTTGCGCCAGCACGCTCAGCACCTGCGCAGTTTCCTGCGCATCGCTTTTGGCGCCGATGAACACTACCTGCATCCCGGCTTGCCGCAGTTGCCGGGCCAGTTGCGCGTAATACGCGCGCGGCCATTTTTTATAATCACGGGTCGCCCCGGCGTGCAGCACCGCATACGCCT